>JAMOMB010000204.1 GCA_027068795.1 Sedimenticola sp.
TGTTTGCTATACTGTTTTTCGTGTGGTATGTTCCGTTTAGCTGCATCAAGTCTGGTGGCGGCTGGGTGCAAAAAATGCTAATTGCTTAGTCACCTATAGATCTATAGTTGAATAGCTTTCAATTAATAAGGAGTTTCATTAAATGAAGATGAAAAAGAAAATCCTGTCCGTTGCAGTTCTGGCCGCACTTGGTGCCGGGTCTGCGCAGGCAGTAAACGTAAGTACCGATGGTACTGGTGAAGTTCTGGTTTTCCCTTACTTCACCGTTCAAGGTAACGAAGAGACGCTGCTCTCCATCGTTAACACAACTGGCCAAGGCAAAGCGGTCAAGGTTCGTTTCCGCGAAGCTTACAACACCCGTGAAGTGCTTGACTTCCATGTATACCTGTCGCCCTATGACGTCTGGGTTGCGAAAATCCAGGATTCCGCCAACGGCGGCGCCGAGGTATATACCCCGGACAACAGCTGTACCACCATGGACACCAACCCGGAAGTATTCCGTGACCTGCTGTTCACCGATGGCGGCCCTACCGGTATCGAGCGTACTCGTGAAGGTTACTTCACCGTGATCGAAATGGCTACTATCGTAGACATGGATCTGGACGGCAACGGCCTGCAGGATTACATCCACACCGCGGCTGGCGTTCCCGATAACTGCGCAGTGATTCGTCAAGCCTGGATCAACGGCACCATGGCGGCCAACTCCACAGTGGTTGCTCCGGAAGGCGGCCTGTTCGGCACCCTGGGCATCATCAACGTGCAGTCCGGTACGCAAGTAACCGTTCCTGCTACCGTGCTGGAGAACTTCCTCTCCCGTCCCGCCCACAACGAGCCTGGCACTCTGCGTCCGGACTGGCAAGATGCTGATCCCGTCAGTGTCGTCGTAACCAGTGACTCCGCCGCCGGCACCGTTACCGTATACGAAGACAACTGGGCAAGCGGCACAGATGCGGTTTCCGCCGTTCTCATGGCTTCCGCCCTGTTGAACGAGTACAGCGCAAACCCCGCGACTGAGGCAGAAACCGCCTGGATCGTGACCTTCCCGACCAAGAGCAAGTATGTCGATCCTAATGAGACGGCCACTCCTCCTGTTGCGCCATTTACCTCAGTATTCGCGCCTAGCGCAGTGGGTCTGGAAGATGGCATGGCTTGCGAAGAGATCACCATCACTAGCTGGGATCGTGAAGAAGCGCAAAAAGAAGCAACCGGTTCTACCGTTTCTCCCCGTCCGCCTCAGCAAAGCGTTTCCCTGTGCTACGAGGCTAACGTAATCGAGTTCGGTGACGACTCCAACGTCTTCAGCGCCGCCAATACCACAAGCAAGCTGGCTACTGCCGGACTGCCTGGTGTTGCAGGTTGGACCAAGATTGGTTTCACTTCCGATCCTGCGCATGTGCTGACTGGCAGCACCAACACCTACTACGGTCTGCCGGTAATCGGCTTCAAGGCCACCGTTCTGGGCAACAGCAATGTTGGCGTTGGCGCATCTTACGGTTCTGCCGTAAACCATGCTTACGAGCGTATGATCTCTGGTCAGGGTACGCCGTTTGCTGCTGCCACCGTTACCAGTGGTCCCTAAGGTTCGGCGTTTACGCTGAAATTATTTCCTTGGGAAATGAAAAGGGTTGCTTCGGCAACCCTTTTTTTGTGTTCATTTTTCCTGTCTGTTATTCACCTTGCGACTAACTATTGGTAGTGTGGAACTATTCGCAAACCGCTCAGTCTATTGTGTGGTAATATTTGCATCAAGCATTCGCTTTCTTCAACGTAGTTAATCAGGTGTCTGGTATGGGTCTAAGGTCGTTTTTGGCAAGTGCGGTTCCCGTGTTTTGTGTCGGTGTGTTGTCTCCACAACTTGCAGTGGCTGCTGTTGCCGTAGAAATAAATGACGGGAACGGAGAGGTGCTCTGTAGCGGCAACCTCGTCAGTATGTCTACAAACACAAACCAGTTGACAGTAGGCATGGATGGAAACTGCGGCTCCGGGACGGGCAGTCTGGTTTCTTCCCAGATCAACATGGGCAGTGTTGACGAAGGGAGCTATACGGCGCTGACCAATGCCATCCTCGGCGGTGTGATGCTTACGCCGCCGGTTAGCGTACAGGCGGATGAATCCAACAAGGCCGGGATTCCGGGCGCGGACGTGTCAATCAGTATTAATGCTGATTCGACTTACAATGTTTCCTATTCCGCCGCCAATGTCCGGGTTGACAGCAATACCCTGGACTCGTTTGGCATTCTCGTTTCTGATGCCGCCGGCCAGTCCGCCACCCTGACCTTTTCCGTGACCGTGAATGATGTGGCGGCGCCTCCCCCTCCTCCGACGGGAGATTGCGTTCCAACCACCACCCTTGTCTGCAAGGGTGATCTGGATCTTACCCTGAATGGCGAGCAATACGCCGTGCCTATCGATCTGGGCACCACACAGGTATGGGCGATCAAGCCGGAAAACAGGAGCGACTTTGAAAATCTGGTATTCGATTATCTGTCTGATCCCATGACGGTCTCCCTGAGTACGAGTTACGCAACGGATTCCACGGATCCGGATTGCACCAAAATAATAAAGACCGGAAACCTGTACATGAATACATCTGATGTGGCTTACCAATGCCATGTGCAGCCGGATGTCATCTACTATCTGCGTATTACCAGCCCGGTGTCCGGAAGATACAGCGTTTTTTATTAAGCTCTAGTGGCTTTTCATTGCACGACGTAGAAAAGGCGGTGGCGAGAGCCGCCGCTTTTTTCTCTATTTTCCCCAATATATTTGCTGATTGAGATGATGAACAAGGTCATTATTTTATTGTTTTTGCTGGCGCCTGTTGCTGCCTATTCCCTGGATGACAACCAGGTGCTTATTGATGGTCCGGAGGTCGATCTCACCTTGGGGGAGTTGCGCATGGCGCTGCGGACTGCTCCGGATGATGTGCTGAAACTGCTGTTGGCGCAGCCCAAGAAAATACGTGAGGTGATGGACAGCACCTACATGGCCAAGGTAGCCGCAGCCCGAGCCAGAAAAAAAGGTTTGGAAGAGGATCCTGTGGTCAAGGCGCAAATCTGGAAATTCACCAACAATATCCTGGCGGAAGCGGAAATCGCCGACGTCCAGGCGAAATTGGTAAAAAACGCGAATTATGAAGCTGTCGCCAAGGAGCTGTATATCGCCGAAAAAGACAGGCTGGAAGTACCGGAATCCTTTGTCGCCTCCCATATCCTGTTGAGTGCGAAGGCTGATGAAAGCGATGAATCGGTGCTGGCGCGGGCCGAGGCGCTGCGCAAACAGATTGTCGAAGGCGAGCTGGATTTCAAGGAAGCGGCAAAACAGTACTCCACGGATACGGGCAGCGCCAAAGCTGGCGGTTCCCTGGGCAAGTTCAACCGTGGACGCATGGTGAAACCGTTCGAGGAAGCGCTGCTGGCGCTGAAGCCGGGGGAAATAAGCGAGCCGGTAAAAACCCGCTTCGGCTATCATCTTATCCTGCTGGAAGAGCATATCCCTGCATATACCAAACCGTTTTCCGAAGTGAAGGATGCCTTGATCCAGAAAGCAAAGAACAAGGTGGCGCACGAAATCAAGGTGGATTACTGGCTGAAGGTAAAAACGGATCCGGAAGCCAGGGTCAATGAGGATGCGTTCAAGGCCTTTGCGGACAAGCCTGTGCTGACGCCCTGAGGCTTTCCCCGTTCAGCAAGCCCGAAACCTTTCGTTGCTTCGGGCTTTTTTGTGCCCGTGAAACATCTGGTAAGATGGCAGGCTATGCAGAATCCCAGCTTTCCCAGGCAGTCCGCACAATCCGTGTTGTTCATCACCCTGGATTCTTGCCGCCATGACAGCTTTGTTTCGGCGAACCTGCCCGTGTTGCGGCGGATCGGAAAGGTCTATTGCACGCAAGCGCCGGGGAATTTTACCTATTCGTCCCATATGGCCATGTTTATGGGGTTTACTCCCGGAGACGCCCAGTCCCGCATCACCGGGGTCAATCCCAAATACGGCAAGTTGTTCCGCATGAGCCAGGGCGGCATAGCGGGCAAGGGCAAGGAATACTTTTTGCTGCAAGGGCGAAATATCGTTGATGGTTTTGGCCGCAAGGGCTACCGCACCATTGGTACAGGCGCAGTGGCCTGGTTCAACCCGCAGACGGAAACCGCGGGCAATCTCATTGCGGATTTCCAGCATTTTTACTATCCGGGCGATCCCTGTGTCACCTGGACGTTGCCCCGGCAACTGCAGTGGCTTTCCCGGCAACTGGATGATCAGGCGGCGCCGGTGTTTGCCTTTCTGAACATTGGTGAAACCCATGTGCCGTATTACTTTGAAGGCGCGCCCTGGTCGCCGCAGGACAACCCCTGCGTGCCATTTGGCAAGGACAATGATGCGCTTGAAGCCCGCCGCCGCCAGCGGCTGGCGCTGGAATGGGTGGATGCGAAACTGGCGCCCTTGCTGGATGCTTTTTCAGAATCAACAGTGGTGATATGCGCCGATCATGGTGATTGCTGGGGAGAGGATGGCTTGTGGGAGCATGGCATCTCTCACCCCAAGGTGCTGGAAGTGCCGTTGCTGTTTCGTATCGGAAAAACGCCATGACGCCCCACTATCTGCAATTGATGCTGTACAAGACCAGGGCCGATCTCAAGGTGGAGGCCGCCAGAGGCTATATGGGCATGCTGTGGTGGGTGCTGGAGCCGGTGTTGTATATGGGGGCCTTCTATATCATTTTTGCCGTGGCCTTGCAGCGGGGGGGAGAGCATTTCGTACCCTGGCTGCTGATCGGTCTGGTGGCCTGGAAATGGTTTGATACCACCGTGCGCATGTCCCTGAATGCCATTACCGCCGGCAAGGGGTTGATGTCCCAGGTGTATCTGCCCAAGGTGTTTTTCCCGGTGGTGGTGATTCTCAAGAATACGGTGAAATTCCTGGTAACCCTGGGATTGTTGCTCCTGTTTCTGCTGTTCTACGGGGTGGGATCCTGGTCCTGGGTGGCCATTCCCCTGTTGCTGCTGGTGCAGCTTTTGCTGGTGTGCGGGGTGACGTTCAGCGTCGCTGCGCTTACGCCCTTGTATCCCGATCTCAAATTGCTGATGAACAATGTGCTGATGCTCATGTTCTTTCTGTCGGGCGTGTTTTTCGATACCAGTAATCTGCAAGGCTGGCTGGGCATGCTCCTTGATCTCAATCCCATGGTGCATGTCATCCATGCCTGGCGGGATGTGCTGTTGCTCGGGCAATGGCCGGATATGTTTCATTTGATCGTGGTGCTGCTGTTCGCCGCCGCCATGTGCTGGCTGGGGCTGTTTCTGCTGCATCGTTATGATCGTCTCTATCCGAGGCTGGCGTGAGTCCGGTGCTTGCCCTGGAGAATGTGGGGGTCGCGTACCGGCGCGGGCGCAGCCTGCGCAGCGGCGAGCTGTATTGGGCATTGAAGGACATTTCCCTTTCCCTCGGGCAGGGTGAAACCCTGGGGGTAATCGGCCGCAACGGCGTTGGCAAGACCACCTTGCTGAAGGTGATTGCCGGCATCATTGCGCCGGATCGGGGACGGATTCGCAATGCCGGCGTCAGCGCTTCTTTATTGTCCTTGCAGGTGGGTTTTGTGCCCTTGCTCACCGGGCGGGAGAATGCAATATTGTCCGGGATGTTGCTGGGTGCGCCAAAATCCCGCATCGAGGAAAACATGGATGAACTGGTGGCTTTCGCCGAGCTGGAAGACTTTATCGACGAGCCGGTGTCCAGCTATTCCGCGGGAATGCGCGCCCGCCTGGGGTTCTCCGTGGCCATGCAGGCGAATCCGGATGTATTGCTTATTGACGAAGTGCTGGGGGTGGGCGATGCGGCTTTCCGCAAGAAATCCTCGGAAGAGATTCAGCGCAGAATCCGTTCCAACCGCAGTGTCATACTGGTGTCGCACAACACTCAGGTAATGGCCAGGCTCTGTGACCGCGTGGTGTGGATCGAGCAGGGGGTTTCCCGTATGCAGGGCGAGGCCGGGGAGGTGCTGGCGGCTTATGAGGCTTCTGTCTGAGATTTTTGCATGATCTCCATACAGGCCTCCCA
>JAMOMB010000205.1 GCA_027068795.1 Sedimenticola sp.
ACCGGGGGCAATTACTGGGTTCCCCAGGCAATCGAATACCTGGATGGGCTGAGTAAACTGCGTCTGGGGGGCGGTCTGAATGCAAGCCAGATTGCAGCGACCCAGGCAGGGGCGCAACGCGCCCGGGGGCAGTTGGAATCTGCTGCCAGTCTGCGGGTGACGGGCAATGTGCTCAAAGTGATCAACCTCACCGGCCACAAGCTGATTTCCGGCTATCCCGAAGGGCGGCGCATGTGGCTCAACATCAAATGGTTCGATGGGGCGGATGCCCTGTTGCGTGAAGATGGTGCCTATGGGCCATTGCAAGATGGCAATGGTGCTCCGGTAACGGTTGTGGATCCTGCGGATGGCCTGACCCGCATTCAGGTGCAATCGTTACTGGATCTGCATGACCCCAATACGCGCATCTACGAAGCACACCATGGCTTGACCCGGGAATGGGCGCAGCAATTGCATGATCTGGGTACGGATGATGGTCTGGTGATTCAGTATGACCGGTTCAGCGGCGATCCTGTCCTTACCCTGGGGCAGCTGCGTAACCAGCCAGCGGGCGCTGCAGCAGAGAGCTTCCGTTTCGTACTGAACAATACGGTGCTGAAAGACAATCGCATTCCGCCTTGGGGAATGGTCTATGAGGCAGCCCGCCAGCGCAACATCCTGCCCGTGCCTGCCGCGCAGTACGATGGAAATCCGAGAGAGGCATTTCGTTATTTCGACGTGTTTCCCCTGAGTCCGCCTGTGGGCGCCATCCGGGCGGAAATCAAGCTCATGTACCAGCCTACCAGTTGGGAATATATCCAGTTTCTCTATCTGTCCAATGACGGCACGGTGGAGTTCCTCAAGGATGAAGGAAAGAATCTGCTGCAAGCCTGGTTGCATACCGGCATGGCGGAGCCTCATGTCATGGCCAGCACCACCTGGACGCCTGCAGATTGTAACGGTGACGGGGTAAATGCGGATATCAGCTATTGGATCTTCGTGGATGCCCGCACCTGCAGTGCCAGCAACACCATTGTTGCTCCCGGTGTGCTGGTGGATGAAGGGGCGCATTTGATGCTGGTTTCCCCTTCCGTCAGTTTGGGGAGGGGATTTGCAGTGGAAGAGGGTGCGCAACTGACAGTGCGGTAAGTTTGCAAGTGTTGGCTGGCCAAACTGATTGCCGGGAGGTGGCGGTTGCCCGGGAATGGGGCGGGACAATTAGCGCTTGAAATTTGTCCGTTGCTTCCCTAAAATGCGCGGTTCTGTGGCGCTGTTGCGCTATTTTATCGAAATTCAGAGAGCGGCCAGAGGCCGGAGACGGACATGAAAGCGGACATCCATCCTGACTACAACGACATCAAGGTTACTTGCAGTTGCGGTAATACCTTCGAAACCCGTTCTACCCTGGGCAAAGACCTGAACATTGAGATATGTTCTGCCTGTCATCCTTTCTATACCGGGCAGCAGAAGATTATGGATACCGCAGGTCGCGTGGACAAGTTCCGCAAGCGCTACGCGCGCTGATCGGAGCAATACGCCGGCAAAAGGGCGCCCTTGTGGCGCCTTTTTATTTCCAGGGATGGAGTGTATGCCGCAGGGGCCAGGGATGGCGGTGCGGCGCGTTTCCAAGCGGCGGGTTACCGGCCAGGTCTTTTTTGTTGCCGGGCAATTGCCGCCATCAGGAGAAAAACACATGAGCAAAGATGCTGATGCGGATATCAATCAGGCAGCCCTGGAATACCACCAGTATCCGCTGCCGGGCAAGATCAGTGTCGAACTGACCAAATCCACCGTTTCGCAGCGGGATTTGGCCCTGGCCTATACCCCGGGCGTGGCTGAACCGGTGCGGCGTATTGCCGAGAACCCGGAAGATGCCTACAAGTACACCGCCAAGGGAAACCTGGTGGCGGTGATTACCGATGGCACTGCGGTGTTGGGGCTGGGGCGTACCGGGGCGCTGGCCGGCAAGCCGGTCATGGAAGGCAAGGCTGTGTTGTTCAAGCATTTTGCCGGCATCGATGTGTTTGATATCGAGGTGAATGCGGAACACGCCAATGAATTTATTGATACCGTGGTGCGTATTGCCCCGACCTTTGGCGGCATCAACCTGGAAGATATCGCGGCGCCCCATTGCTTCGAAATCGAGCAGGCCTTGACCAATCAGCTGGATATTCCCGTGTTTCACGACGACCAGCATGGCACCGCCATCATCATTGCTGCGGGATTGCTCAACGCCCTGGAAATCCAGAGGAAAGCACTGGAAGATGCGCGGGTAGTGGTGTTGGGCGCCGGGGCTGCCGGCATTGCCGCCGTGCGCCTGCTCTGCACCATGGGCGCCCGCCGCAACAATATTCTGGTGCTGGACCGCCAGGGCGTGATCCACACCGGGCGCGAGAACCTCAACCCCTTCAAGTTCAGCGTGGCGGCGGATACGGACAGGCGTACTCTTGCCGAAGCCATGGCGGGGGCGGACGTGTTTATCGGGGTTTCCGGGCCGGATCTGGTGACGCCGGAGATGCTGGCCTCCATGGCGGAGCGGCCGGTGGTGTTCGCCCTGTCCAATCCGGTGCCGGAAATTCGCCCGGAAGTGGCCTGGCAGGTGCGGGATGACCTGATCATGGCCACGGGCCGCTCCGATTATCCCAACCAGGTCAACAATGTGCTGGGTTTTCCCTTCATTTTTCGCGGGGCGCTGGATGTGCGGGCCAGTTGCATAAACGAAGCCATGCAGATTGCGGCGGTGCAGGCGCTGAAAAATCTCACCCGGGAGCCTGTTCCCGAGGAAGTGCTGGCGGCCTATGACCTGAGTCAGCTCAGTGCTGGTGTGGACTATATTCTGCCCAAACCGCTGGATAGCAGACTGCGTGAGGTCATTCCCCCTGCAGTCGCCAAGGCCGCCATTGAAAGTGGTGTGGCCCGCAGTTCCTGGCCCGCCCATTATCCCCCCATGGACAGTCTCGCCTGAACGCTTTCCCCTTCTCCTGCTATGCTTGGTGGACAAGGCAACAGGAGGAAAAGCAATGAATAAGATCGTGATAATGGGGGCAGGCCGGGTGGGGGAGACTACGGCCCTGATTCTTGCAAAGCAGGAAATATGCAGGGAAATCATGCTCATAGATGTCCGTGAGGATGCGCCCCAAGGGGTGGCGTTGGACATCATTCAAACGTCGCCCTTTTTCAACTTTGATACCCGGGTGGGCGGCAGCAATGATGCCGCCGATCTTGCGGATGCGGATCTGGTGGTGATTACCGCCGGTATTCCACGCAAGCCCGGAATGTCCCGTTCCGATGTGCTGGAAACCAATGTGGCCATCATCGACGGCATTGTAGACGATATTTTGCAATATGCGCCAAACGCCATGATTCTGGTGGTGAGCAATCCGGTGGATGTGCTCACCTGGCGGGTATGGAAGCGCACGGGGTGGCCCAGGGAACGGGTTTTCGGCCAGGCTGGGGTGCTGGATGCTTCGCGTATGGCCACATTCATTGCCATGGAAACCGGGTTTTCCAGCCGCGACATCACGACTTTGGTATTGGGCGGGCATGGCGATAGTATGGTGCCTGTGCCAAGATTTTGTACAATCAATGGCATTCCCATCAGTCATTTTATCAGTGCGGAGCGAATACAGGATATAATTCAGCGCACCCGCGAAGGCGGGGCGGAGATACTGGCGCTGCGCAAAAACTCCAGCGCCTATGATGCGCCCGGGGCGTCCGTGGCGGCAATGGTGGATGCCATCAGCCATAACCGCAAGCGTCTGCTGCCCTGCGTGGCCATTCTGCAGGGCGAATACGGGCAGGCGGATATTGCCATGGGCGTACCCTGTGTGCTGGATGAGCGGGGGTTGTCCGAAGTGCTGGAGCTGGATCTGAATGCAGAGGAGTCCGCCGCGTTCCAGCGATCCGCCGCCGCGGTTGGCCAGGATATCGGCAAACTCATTGACCCGCTGGGGTAACGAAACCTGAACCCGAACCGGGTTCAGGTGAGAACAACAACAAAATCTGGAGTTGTGTAATGTCTGACAAGAAAGCGAATCTCGTCCTTCAACCTTCCGGCGCGTCTTATGAGCTCGATGTAATTTCCGGAACCGAAGGGCCGGACGCCATCGATATTTCCCGGTTGTATGGCGATGCAGGGATTTTTACCTATGATCCGGGATTTGTTTCCACCGCCAGTTGTCACAGCTCCATTACCTACATCGATGGCGATGAAGGCATTCTTCGTTACCGCGGGTATCCCATCGAACAGTTGGCGGCGAAGAGTACTTTTATCGAAGTGGCCTATCTGCTGTTGTATGGCGAGTTGCCCGATGCCCGTCAGCTGGCGGATTTCAACGGCATCATCACCCACCACACCATGGTGAACGAGGCCTTGCTGCGTTTTTTCGAAGGCTACCACTATGATGCCCACCCCATGGCCATGATGGTGGGCGTCGTGGGTTCCCTGGCGGGCTTCTATCATGATTCCCTGGATATTTTCGATCCCCGCCAGCGCGATATCTGCGCACACCGGCTCATTGCCAAGATTCCCACCATCGCTGCGGCTTGCCATAAACACAATGTTGGCGAGCCTGTCATGTATCCGCGCAATGATCTGAGTTATTCCGCCAATTTCATGCATATGCTCAAGGGAACGCCCTGTGAAGACTATGAGGTGGATCCGTTGGCGGAGCGGGCCCTGGATCTGTTGTTTATTCTGCATGCAGACCATGAGCAAAACGCTTCCACTTCCACCGTGCGGCTGGCGGGCAGTTCCGGAGCCAATCCCTTTGCCTGTGTGTCCGCCGGCATCACTTCCCTGTGGGGGCCTGCTCATGGCGGCGCCAATGAGGCTGTCCTGACCATGCTGGAGGAGATGGGCAGCGTGCGGAACATCGACAAATATATCGCCAGGGCCAAGGACAAGGATGATTCCTACCGCCTCATGGGCTTTGGCCATCGGGTGTACAAGAACTATGATCCGCGGGCGCGGATCATCCGTGAGGTCTGCCATCTGGTGCTGGAAAAACTTGCGGACAGCAACAACCCCTTGTTCGAGCTGGCGCTGAAGCTTGAGGAGATCGCCACCAATGACGAGTATTTCGTGGAACGGAAACTCTATCCCAATGTGGATTTCTATTCCGGCATCATCTACCGCGCCCTGGGCATCCCCGACAATATGTTCACGGTGATGTTCGCCATTGCCCGCACCGTGGGATGGGTATCCCACTGGACGGAAATGGTCTCCGATCCCCAGTTCCGCATCGGCCGTCCGCGGCAGATTTATGATGGCGCGCCGAAACGGGATTATGTGCCGATTGGGGAGCGCAGCTAGAACCTGTTAACAAATCCTAAAAAAGCTCATCCGGCCTGACGCTCGGTTCGCTGCTTGCCTCGCTGTCTTCGGCGGAGGTGGCGATATCGGCTTCTTCCGACAGCGGCGGTTCATTGCCGGGACGGAATATCTCGAACATGCTGTCCGGGCTGTTGCCCGCCACCTGCAGGCCGGTGTTTTTGTCGATACGCACGGTGATCAGGGAAGGGGGCATCACAGGCGGATCATCGGGAATGTCTTCCAGCGCCACCTTCATGAATTCTATCCAGGCGGGCAGCGCCACGCGACCGCCGACTTCGCCCTTTCCCAGCCTGCTGTTGTCGTCAAATCCGGTCCAGACGGTGGTTACGATATGCTGATTGAAGCCGGTGAACCAGGCGTCGCGCTGCTCGTTGGTGGTGCCTGTCTTTCCCGCCAGATCGCTGTGTCCCAAAGCCCGGGCGCGCACGGCGGTGCCACGGGTAATGACGTCCTGCATCATGGAGTACATGATGTAACGGTTTTCTTCGGACAGGGTGCGAGGAGCCTGGCGGCAATCCTCGCATTCCCCGGCAACCAGGGGGTCTGCCTCGAATACGGTTTCTCCATTCTTTTCGATGCGTTGAATGAACCAGGGTTCGATGAGATAGCCGCCATTGGCCAATACGGCGTAGGCCCGGGCCATTTGCAGGGGAGTGACTTCCCCGCTTCCCAGGGCCAGGGACAGGGTATTGGGAAGCTGCTCCGGATTGAAGCCGAAGCGTTGCGCATGTTCCAGGGCATGGGTCACCCCCATTGCGCGCAGCAGGCGGATGGACACCAGGTTGCGTGATTTGGTCAACGCCCAGCGCAGGCGGGTGGGGCCGTAGAATTTGCCGCTGTAGTTTTCCGGCCGCCAGGTGTCGTCATCACCATTGTTTTCCATCACTACCGGTGCGTCGTTGATGAGGCTGGCGGCGGTATAGCCCGCTTCCAGGGCGGCAGAGTAGATGATGGGTTTGAATCCGGATCCCGGCTGCCGCTTCGCCTGGGTGGCGCGGTTGAATTTGCTGCTGTAAAAGTCGTAGCCTCCCACCAGCGCGTTGAGCGAGCCGTCAACCGGATCCAGGGATACCAGGGCGCCCGCCACGGCGGGAATCTGGGCTAACTGCCAGTAGCTGTTGCCTTCCTCATCCTGTCGTTCCCGGACGCGCACCAGGTCACCGGTTTGCAGGATGTCTGAAGCCGTTTCGGGTTTTGCGCCGCGATGACTTTCGTCCTCGTAGGGGCGCGCCCAAAGCAGTCCTTGCCAACCGATCTGAATGTGCTCTCCCTTGCCCAGATAGGCCTGGGCGCTCTTTTCGTCCACTGCGGTGATGATCGCGGGGATCAATTGCTGTACCGGGCGGGTTTTTGCCAGCAGTTGATCCAGGGATTCGTCGTCTTCGGGAAGCGGTGCAAAATGTTTTTCCGCGCCTCGCCAGCCGTGGCGTTTGTCGTAGTCTTCCAGCGCCTTGCGCAACCCCTGGTTGGCGGCCTGCTGCAACTTGCTGGTAATGGTGGTGTAGACATTGATGCCGCTGGTGTAGGCGTCGGCGCCGTATTCCCTCACCAGTTGATCCCGCACCATTTCCGCCAGATAGGGTGCTTCGAGTTCGGTCTTTGCTTGATGCAGATCGGCGCTGACCGGGGCGTTGAGGGCCTGATCCGCCTGTTCCCTGCTGATGTAGCCAAGCGCCAGCATGCGCTGCAGGACATAGTTGCGTCTTTGCAAGGCCCGTTTCGGGTTGGTAATGGGATTGTAGGCGGAAGGCGCTTTGGGTAGCCCCGCGACCATGGCGGTTTCCGCCAGGGTAAGTTGCTCGAGGGATTTGCCGTAATAGACCTGGGCTGCGGCTTTGATGCCATAGGCGCGATGCCCGAGGTAAATCTTGTTCAGGTAGAGCTCGAGGATTTTTTCCTTGCTCAATTCACGCTCAATATGCAGGGCCAGGAATATTTCACGAATCTTTCGGGTAAAGGTGCGCTGGCGTGTCAGGTAGTAGTTTCTCGCCACCTGCATGGTAATGGTGCTGCCACCCTGGCGTTTTTTCCCGGTGAGCGCCAGGGTCACGGCGGCGCGCGCCAGCCCGGCGGGATCAATGCCGTAGTGGCGAAAAAAGTTCTGGTCTTCCGCGGCCAGAAAAGCATGCACCAGATCCTCGGGGATATCCTCGTAGCGGACCGGATCCCGTCTTTTTTCTCCATACTGGGCAATCAGTTTGCCGTCGGCGCTGAATACGCGCATGGGAACTTGCAGCTGTATCTCCTGAAGATTGCTGATGGAAGGGAGTTCGCTGCGGAAATGCAGGTAGGTGCCGCCGACGATCAGCACGGCCAGGGTTGCGCCCAGCAAAAGCAGAAGCAAAGTGTATTTCAGGATTTTTCCAAACAGGATCATGCGTAGTGGTTATCGTTCGGGTCAGGGGGGTAGAGTTTATATCAGTATTGTGCGGTGTTGCTAAAAAGTAGCATTGACCCGGTATGAAAATGGCACCAGAATCATGCTTGTAAACCGAGTTTATGGATGCACGTTGTAATTCGGCGTCAGGTTTGTGGAATAGGCTGCGCAAAGCCTCCTGTAAGAATTGGCCTGGTGAGGCATTTTTTGTGCAGAGCTGTCAGATTGCGAGGGCGGTCACATTAAATTATAGTTCAAGTAGTAACTTATGCGAAAGAATTAAAGCATTGCCTTCAATTTTTTGCTAAATTTACAGCCAGATCGGTTGGAAGACTGAATGAAGGGATCTGTTTAACGGAAGTTTAAAGCAACGGGGCAT
The DNA here is from genome assembly GCA_027068795.1 of Sedimenticola sp. Taxonomy (GTDB): domain Bacteria; phylum Pseudomonadota; class Gammaproteobacteria; order Chromatiales; family Chromatiaceae; genus Thiolapillus. Next base: position 8,071 of record JAMOMB010000205.1, read on the forward strand.
TGCTTACACTACACAGAACCCATCCTGAATAATAATCAAGGATATTCCGGAATATTGAATAATGAGTCTCTTTAGTCGCAAGAATGCACCCCTGGTGGGATTGGATATCAGCTCCTCGGTGGTTAAATTGCTGGAGCTGAGCCGGCAGGGGGGACGCGGCGGCAGTCGTTACCGCGTCGAAAGTTATGGCGTGGAAATTTTGCCGCCAAACGTCATGGTGGAAGGCAGTATTGTGGATATCGAGGCTGTCGGGCAAGCCATCAAGAAGGTGGTGAAGAAATCCGGCACCAAGGCGAAATCTGCGGCGCTGGCGGTTTCGGGCTCTTCCGTTATCACGAAAACCATTTCGGTGGCCGCCTCCCTGAATGACAAGGAGCTGGAAGCGCAGATCGAGATGGAAGCCGATCAATATGTCCCTTATCCTCTGGAAGAAGTGAATCTGGATTTCGAAGTGCTGGGCCCCAGTGAAAAGAATCCACAAATGGTGGATGTGCTGTTGGCCGCCTGCCGTTCGGAAACTGTGGATGAGCGCGTCGCCGCCGTGGGTCTGGGTGGTCTCGAGTGCGAAATCGTGGATGTGGAAGCCTACGCCATGGAGCGCACCTGCCAGGAGCTGGCTGCGGAGTGGCCGAATGGCGGGGAAGGACTTACGGTGGCGTTGCTGGATATTGGCGCTACCACCACGACATTGAATGCCCTGCATAGCAATACCACGGTTTATACCCGGGAACAGAATTTTGGTGGCAGGCAGCTCACCGAGGAGATCCAGCGGCGTTACGGGCTCTCCTTTGAAGAAGCCGGCATGGCCAAACGCAATGGCGGCTTGCCGGATAGCTATGAGGTCGAGGTGCTGGATCCCTTTAAGGAAGCTGTGGCGCAGCAGGTCAATCGCGCCATCCAGTTTTTCCTCGGCGCCACGCCTTACAACCATGTGGATCTTGTTATTCTGGCGGGCGGCACGGCTTCCATCGTGGGCCTGGATGATTTGATTCAGGATCGGCTTGGCGTGGATACCGTCGTCGCCAACCCCTTCACCAATATGTCCATAGGCTCCCGGGTGGATGCAGAGGCCTTGAGCAGTGATGCTCCGGCCATGATGATTGCTTGTGGCCTGGCACTGAGGAGTTTTGGATAATGGCGCATATTAACCTCCTACCGTGGCGTGAAACCCTGCGCAAGAAGCGCAAGCGTGATTTTGGCGTTCAGGTGCTTGGCGCCGTGATACTGGCGGCCCTGGGCGTATTCCTTTGGTACATGCAGGTGCAGCAGCAAATACAATTCCAGGAGAGCAGGAACAGCTTCCTCAAGGCGGAAATTGCCAAGGTGGACGAAAAAATCAAAGAAATCAAAGATCTGGAGAAGCGCCGGGCGGAGCTGGTTGCGCGCATGAATGTTATCCAGGAATTGCAGGCGAGCCGTCCCATGGTTGTCCATCTCTTTGACGAGCTGGTGAAAACCATTCCGGAAGGCGTCTATCTGCAGAGCTTGCAGCAAAAGGGACTGGGGGTGACGTTGAAAGGCCAGGCGCAGTCCAATGCGCGGGTTTCCGCCTACATGCGGGCCATTGACGGCAGCGGCTGGATGAAAAACGCCGAGCTGAAAGTAATAAAAAGCCAGGATAAAACAGAAACGGGCATGAGTGAATTCGAGCTGGTGGCCCAGCAGGCAAACCCCAATGCGCCGGAAAAAGAATGAGCACCGGGGGTTCAAAGTTGCAAGCTGACTGGCAATATGTTCAACAGGGTGGTATAGCGGCATGGATTTGAGCGATTTCAATGACCTGACGTTTGACAATATTGGCGAGTGGCCGGTAGTGATCAAGCTGTTAACGGTACTGGTGCTGTGTGGCGCCATCGCCGGCGCCGGGTATTATTACTTCATAAAAGATGAATACCTGGCCCTGGAAAAAGTGGAAAAAACAGAACTGGATTTGCGCGCCGAACTGGAACGCAAGCAGGCCAAGGCGGTTAACCTGGACGCCTACCGGGAGCAGCTCAAGGAGATGCAGGAATCCTTTGGCGCCATGCTGCGCCAGTTGCCGGACAAGACCGAAGTGGCGGCGTTGCTGGTCGATGTTTCCCAGACCGGTCTGGCGGCGGGGCTTGAGTTTGAGCTGTTCAAGCCCATGCCGGAAATCAAGCAGGATTTCTATGCGGAATTGCCGATCAAGATCCGGGTGGTAGGCGATTACCATGAGTTTGGGGAATTCGTCAGCGGACTCGCCGCCCTGCCGCGCATCGTTACCGTACATGATGTAAAAATCACCAGACAGAAAGACGGTGGACAACTGGTTATGGAAGCTACGGCGAAGACCTACCGCTATCTCGAGGAGGCGGGTTGATGAAATACCTAGTTCCAGCGGCCATGGTGTTGCTCCTTGCGGGTTGTGCAAAACAGGATATGGCTGATTTGCGCGAATTTGTTGCGGAAGTGAAAGCCAGGCCGCCAACACCCATTGAGCCCATTCCGCAGATCAAGCAGGCGGAAACCTATCTGTATGTTGGAGGGAACCGGCGCAATCCCTTCGTGCCTACCGAAGACGGAACAGAGGTGCTGGTAAATACGGATACATCCGGGCCGCGGCCCGATCCGAACCGCCGCAAGGAAGAACTGGAATCCTATCCCCTGGACGCCCTCAGGATGGTCGGCACACTGGATCAGAACCAGGCGGTCTGGGCTTTGGTGCAGTCGCCGGATGGCACCATCCATCGGGTCAAGGCGGGTAACTACCTGGGGCAGAATGATGGTGAGATCATCAGTATTGAAGAAGAGAAGATCAACGTAAAAGAACTGATTCCGAACGGTAGTGGCGGATACCTGGAGCGACAGGCGTCACTGACATTGGGTGAGAGAGATTCAAGTTAAGGAGAGGCCGTGATGGTAGGTGGCAAAATGGGTATTGACAAAAAGATTTTCCTGGGGGGATTGCTGTTCGGGCTGTTCTGTGTGTCTGACGCGGTGGCCAACACCCTGGAAAATATTACATATTCCATTCTTTCTGGCGGGCGGGTACAGATCGTAATGGAAACCACCGAGCCGGTGCAGGGAGCAACGAGCTTTGCTACAGACAGCCCCGCCCGTATTGCGGTGGATCTGCCCAATACAAAAAACGGATTGAAGAAGAGAACCAGGAATATCGGATCGGGTAGTACTCGTTCGGTAACGGCCATCGAGGCTGGCGATAAAACCCGGGTAGTGGTGAATCTCGCCAGCAAGCAGCCTTATGAGATTCTGGAGCAGGGAAACAAAATCCTGCTGATGGTCAATGGCAGCTTTGTTGGTTCCTCCGTGGCTGACGCCAGTGCTGGCGGCGGGGTGGCGGGCTCTCTTGATGATAGCCCTCCGGAGATCACCCATGTGGATTTTCGCCGGGGTGGCAAAGGCGTTGCCCGGGTGGAAGTAACCCTTTCCGATCCGGATGTGGTGGTCGATATGCGCCGGGAAGGAACCAATATCGTTCTGGATTTTCTTGGCACGGAAGTGGATCCCGAGCAAGCCCGTGAGCTGGACGTTACCGATTTCGCGACAGTGGTGCAAAGTATCGTCACCAAGCCCCATCGCAAGAATACCCGCATGATCATTGGCACCAAGGGGGAGTTCGAGCACCTTGCCTATCAGGCGGACAACCTCTATACCCTGGAGTTCCGGGAAGTCAGCAAGGAAGAAAAGGAGCAGCGCAAGAAAAAACAACTCTCCTATGTTGGTGAAAAGCTGTCGTTGAATTTTCAGGACATCGAGGTTCGCTCGGTGCTGCAGTTGCTGGCGGATTTTACCGGATTGAATATGGTGGTTAGCGATTCGGTTTCCGGCAGGATTACCTTGCGGTTGAAGAATGTTCCCTGGGATCAAGCCCTGGACATCATTCTCAAAACCAAGGGCCTGTCCAAGCGGCAAAATGGCAATGTCATTCTGGTGGCGCCTACGGAAGAAATCGCCGCGCGGGAAAAGCTGGAGCTGGAGTCCCAAAAGCAGGTGGAGGAGCTGGCGCCGTTGCATTCGGAACTTATCCAGATCAACTATGCCAAGGCGGAAACATTGGCGGATTTGCTGAAATCCGAGGAGAATCAGCTGCTTTCCGAAAGAGGAAATGTAACCATTGATGAACGCACCAATACCCTGCTGGTGCAGGATACTGCGGTCAAGCTGGGCGAAATTCGGGCGCTGATCGAAAAACTGGATATCCCCGTGCGTCAGGTATTGGTGGAATCCCGTATTGTTATCGCCAACGATGATTTTGCCCGGGACATTGGCGTACGTTTCGGGTTTAATCGTAACAATGATCTTGGCGGCAATGCCAGCATCCTGACTGCGGGTGGTTTGCCTGGGCATACCAGTGGCACTTTCGGGTTTGCGCCAGGCATCGAGAATACCGCAGGTAGTGGCGCGGAGGCGTTGATGGTCAATTTGCCCCAGCAGCTTTCTCCGGGGCGAGGTGGCGCAATCAACTTCCTGGTCGGGAAGGTTGGCTCTTACCTTCTGCAGCTGGAGCTGACCGCCATGCAGCAGGAGGGAAGAGGTGAAATCATATCCAGCCCGCGGGTGATTACCTCTGACCAGAACAAGGCCACGATCAAGCAAGGATATGAGGTTCCCTACCAAAAGGCCACTTCCAGTGGCGCAACCGCTGTAACCTTTAAGGAAGCCTTGCTGAAATTGGAAGTGACTCCACATATTACCCCAGATGATCATATAATCATGGATTTGCTGGTGTCCAAGGATGAGCCTGACTACACCAATTTAAGAGAAGGTGTTCCTCCATTACGTAAGCGCGAAGTTGAGACTCGCGTACTGGTTGGTAATGGGGAAACAATTGTTCTTGGCGGCGTATTTGAACGCAATAAATCCAGCAAAGAGGAAAAAGTGCCTTTCTTTGGCGATCTTCCCATTATCGGACATGCTTTCAAGGAAAGGCTTGACACTGACAAGAAGAAAGAACTGCTGATCTTTATCACGCCAAAAATCATCAAGGATTCCCTGACCGTGCGTTAGGTCTGGATTCCTTGGGCAGGTTCGGAACAAGGCACGGCCAAGGCTGTGCCTTTTCTATTGAGACATGCTGCAAAAAAATATTCAGGTATAATCGGCGTTTTTTTATCAGGTGATTGACATATGCTGAAACCCAGTCGCATCTTTCTGGTCGGTCCAATGGGGGCTGGCAAGACCACCATTGGTCGGCAGCTGGCCCAATCTCTTGGTCTGGAGTTTGAAGACACGGATCAGGAGATCCAGCGGCGCACGGGTGTGGATATTCCCACGATTTTCGAATATGAAGGGGAGGATGGTTTTCGCCGCAGAGAGATGAAAGCCATTGCCGACATGGTCGAGCAGGACAATGTGGTGCTGGCCACCGGCGGTGGCGCGGTCACCCAGCAGGAAAACCGGCGTCTGCTGGCCGCGAGGGGGTATGTGATCTACCTGTCCTGTTCTCCGGAGCAGCAGTTCGAGCGCACTTACAAGGACAAGAATCGGCCCCTGTTGCAAACAGAAGATCCGCTGGAGATGCTGAAGTCCCTCAATGAGGAGCGCGATCCACAGTATCGCAAGATTGCCGACTTGGTGGTTTCTACGGAAGGGCGCTCCGCCCAGGCTGTGGTAAAAGAGGTCATCCGGCATTTTGAGAGTGTCTGATTGCCGTGTCTGAGCTGTTGTCTACATTGCAGGTCGATCTGGGTGAGCGCAGCTACCCTATCCATATCGGGCAAGGACTGATCGCTGACCGAGAGCTGCTGCGCCGCTATATCCAATCCAGACAGGTGCTGGTGGTGAGCAATGAAACCGTTGCCCCTCTCTATATGAAGCAACTGATGGATGCTTTGTCGGGGTTGCAGGCAGAACAGGTGATTCTTCCTGATGGAGAAAAATACAAGAACCTGGATATTCTGAACCGGATTTTTGACCGACTGCTGAACAAGCGGTTTGATCGTGGTTGTACGCTCATTGCCTTGGGCGGCGGGGTGATTGGCGACATGACAGGCTTTGCCGCAGCCTGCTATCAACGCGGGGTGGATTTCATACAGGTTCCTACCACCCTGCTTTCCCAGGTGGATTCTTCTGTTGGCGGAAAGACCGGAGTCAATCACCCGCTTGGCAAGAATATGATCGGCGCCTTCTATCAGCCCAATGCCGTACTCATCGATATCGATACCTTGAATACCCTGCCGGCGCGGGAGTTGTCCGCCGGTCTTGCCGAAGTCATCAAGCACGGAACTATCGCCGATGCGGAATATTTCTCCTGGCTGGAGGGACATATCCAGGCCCTGCGCGACCTGGATGCAAAGGCGCTGGCCCATGCCATTGAAGGCTCCTGCGCAATCAAGTCCGCTGTGGTGTCCGCAGATGAAAAGGAAGCGGGGCAACGGGCGTTGCTGAATTTTGGCCATACCTTTGGTCACGCCATCGAGACAGGCATGGGCTATGGCGTCTGGCTGCACGGTGAAGCCGTGGGCGCCGGCATGTGCATGGCTGCGCGCATGTCCCGAATCATGGGCTGGCTCGGCGCGGAGGAAGAAGCGCGCATTGTGATGCTGGTGCGTGCAGCCGGGCTGCCGGTTTCCCCGCCTTCGGAATTGTCTCCGGCGCGTTTCCGGGAGCTGATGGCGGTGGACAAAAAAGTCATGGCCGGGCAATTGCGTCTGATCTTGCTCAAGGCCATCGGCAATGCCTTGATTACCAATGAATTCACTCCTGAAGCCCTGGAGCAGACGCTGAGCAGCTACACCTCCTGAGTCCCGCCGCAGCAAAGAAAAAAACTGGCCTGAATTAGCATGTTGCAGTATCCTAACGGGTTCCTTGCGGACGCATGATTGTGTCTGCGGGCGCCGCTTGGACAGCGGCCAGACAGTAAACCCGGATGCGGGCATCCGGGGCGGAATTCTGATCCGGTTGCGGGCATCGCTGGCTTGCAACCCCCAACAAAAGAAGAGGTTTGCGATGAGTTACGGTGCCTTGCCGCCGAAACAGGGGTTGTATGACCCGGCAAACGAGCACGATGCGTGCGGCGTTGGTTTTGTGGCTGATATCAAAGGTTGCGGCAGTCATGCCATTGTCGCACAGGGTCTGACCATTCTGGACAGGCTGACGCACCGTGGCGCTGTGGGCGCCGATCCCAAGGCGGGTGACGGGGCCGGCATTTTGCTGCAAATCCCGGATGCGTTTTTTCGTTCGGTTGTGGATTTCGACCTTCCCGAAGCCGGTTCCTATGCAGTGGGCATGGTGTTTTTGCCGCCCCATGAGGAAAGCCGCGCTGCGATCCAGGAGATCGTGGAGAAATATATTGCCCAGGAAGGGCAGAAACTGCTGGGATGGCGCGATGTGCCGGTAAACAATGCAGACCTAGGCGAGAGCGTCATTCCCACGGAACCCGTTATTCGTCAGGCGTTTATCGGCCGTGGTGACAATTGCGCCGATCAGGCGGCTTTCGAGCGCAAGCTTTTCGTGCTGCGCAAGCAGGCCGAGAATGAAGTGCGTGATTCCAATCTGGCCGGCAAGGAGGATTTCTACTTCACCTCCCTGTCGTCACGCACCATCGTGTACAAGGGCATGCTGCTGGCGGCCCAGGTCGGCGATTACTATCCGGATCTGCGGGACGAAACCCTTACCTCGGCGCTGGCCCTGGTGCATCAGCGTTTCTCCACCAACACCTTTCCCACCTGGGATCTGGCCCACCCCTTTCGCATGATCGCCCATAATGGCGAAATCAACACCATGCGCGGCAATGTCAACTGGATGGCGGCGCGCCGTCATTCCATGGCCTCGGATATCCTGGGAGACGACCTGGACAAGATCTGGCCCCTGATCCCCGAGGGCCAGTCCGACTCCGCCTGCTTCGACAATGCCCTGGAGCTGTTGGTCATGGGAGGCTATTCCATGGCCCATGCCATGATGCTGCTGATTCCCGAAGCCTGGAGCGGCAACAAGCTCATGGATGAAAAGCGCCGAGCCTTCTACGAGTACCACGCAGCCCTCATGGAGCCCTGGGACGGCCCCGCCGCTGTGGCCTTCACCGATGGTCGCCAGATCGGCGCCACCCTGGACCGCAACGGCCTGCGTCCCGCCCGCTACCTGATCACCGATGACGGCCTGGTGGTCATGGCCTCGGAAATGGGGGTGCTGGATATCCCCGAGGAAAAGATCGTCAAGAAATGGCGTCTGCAGCCGGGCAAGATGTTTCTCATCGACATGGAGCAGGGGCGGATCATCGATGACGAAGAACTCAAGTCGGAGCTGTCGGCCGCCAAACCCTATCAGAAATGGCTGGACAAGACCCAGATCCTCCTGGAGAACCTGCCCCCCGCCGTAGGGACGATGGCCCCGGATGAGGAAGTGCTGCTGGATCGCCAGCAAGCCTTTGGTTATTCCAGCGAGGATTTGAAGTTTCTGCTTACGCCCATGGTATGCACCGGCCAGGAAGCCATTGGCTCCATGGGGGCGGACAACCCGCCATCGGTGCTGTCCAACCGGGCGCGGCATTTGAGCACCTACTTCAAGCAAAATTTTGCCCAGGTCACCAATCCGCCCATCGACCCCATCCGCGAAGAAATCGTCATGTCCCTGGTGTCCCTCATCGGGCCGCGGCCCAACCTTCTGGGCCTGGGTTCCGGCGGCGGAAATATGCGCCTGGAAGTGAAACAACCGGTGCTGACCAATGTCGATCTGGAAAAAATCCGCCAGATCGAGGACAACTGCGAAGGCGCTTTTCGCACCCGCACCCTGAATGTGACCTACCCGGCGACCAATGGCGCCGGGGGCATGGAAGGCGCATTGCAGGCGCTGTGCGATGCAGCGGAACAGGCGGTGCGCGAAGGCCATAATATCCTCATTCTTTCCGACCGGAGAATGGATACGGACAATCTGGCGATTCCCATGCTGCTGGCCACGTCCGCCGTGCACCATCATTTGATCCGTCAGGGCCTGCGCACGGAGGCCGGCCTGGTAGTGGAAACCGGCGCGGCCCTGGAAGTGCATCATTTCGCCACTCTTGCGGGCTATGGCGCGGAGGCCATCAATCCCTATCTGGTATTCGAAACCATCCAGGACATGCTCCCGGATCTGCCCGAGGAACTGGATTTCGAGGAAGCCCAGAAGCGCTACATCAAGGCCGTGGGCAAGGGCCTGCACAAGGTCATGTCGAAGATGGGCATCTCCACCTACCAGTCATACTGTGGCGCACAGATTTTCGATGCCGTGGGCCTGTCCAGCGAATTCGTGGACAAATATTTCACTGGTACGGCCACTACCATCGAAGGCATTGGCCTGACGGAAGTGGCCCAGGAAGCGGTTCGTTGGCATGAAGACGCCTTTGGCGGGGCCCTGATCTACCGCAAGCAGCTGGACGTGGGCGGCGACTATGCCTGGCGACAGCGCGGGGAAGCCCATGTATGGACGCCGGACACCATCGCCAAGCTGCAGCACGCCGTACGCGGCAATGATGCCGCGACCTACGACCAGTATTCGCATCTGGTCAACGAGCAGAGCGAAAAACTCCTGACCCTGCGCGGCCTCATGGAATTCAAATGGGCGGACAATCCCCTGCCCCTGGAGGAAGTGGAGCCGGCCAAGGAAATCGTCAAGCGTTTCGCTACCGGCGCCATGTCCTTCGGTTCCATTTCCTATGAGGCCCATTCCACCCTGGCGGTGGCCATGAATGCTCTGGGGGGCAAGTCCAACACAGGTGAAGGCGGCGAGGAGCCCGAGCGCTTCAATCCCCTGCCGGATGGCTCGCCCAATCCCGAGCGTTCCGCCATCAAACAGGTGGCCTCCGGCCGTTTTGGCGTCACCACCGAGTACCTGGTGAATGCCGACGACATCCAGATCAAGATGGCCCAGGGCGCCAAGCCCGGCGAGGGCGGACAACTGCCTGGCCACAAGGTAAACAAGCAGATTGCCCGGGTGCGCCACTCCACTCCCGGCGTGGGCCTGATCTCGCCGCCGCCCCATCACGACATCTATTCCATCGAGGACCTGGCCCAGCTCATTCACGATCTGAAGAACGTGAATCCCAAGGCGCGCATTTCCGTGAAGCTGGTGTCCGAGGTGGGCGTGGGCACCGTGGCCGCGGGGGTCTCCAAGGCCCATGCGGATCATGTGACCATCTCCGGCTTCGATGGCGGCACCGGGGCTTCGCCCCTGACCTCCACCAAACATGCCGGCTCCTGCTGGGAGATCGGCCTGGCGGAAACCCACCAGACCCTGGTGCTCAACCGCCTGCGCTCGCGCATTTGCGTGCAGGTGGACGGCGGCATGCGCACCGGCCGTGACGTAGCCATCGGCGCCCTTCTGGGGGCGGACGAGTTTGGTTTCGCCACCGCGCCCCTCATCGCCGAAGGCTGTCTGATGATGCGCAAATGTCATCTCAATACCTGCCCCGTGGGGGTCGCCACCCAGGATCCCGAACTGCGCAAGCGTTTCATGGGCAAACCCGAGCATGTCATCAACTACTTCTTCTTCGTCGCGGAAGAGCTGCGCCAGATTATGGCGAAGCTGGGTTTCCGCAGCGTGGAGGAGATGATCGGTCAGGTGGACAGACTGGACATGCGCCGCGCCGTGGATCACTGGAAGGCCCGCGGCCTGGATTACAGCCGTCTGCTGGCCAAGCCCGAAGCTGCGCCCGGCGACAAGGTGTACAACTGCGAGGAGCAAGACCATGGCCTGGAACAGGCCCTGGACAACCAGTTGATCCAGCAGGCGCAATCCGCCCTGGAGTCCGGCGAGGCGGTGCAGATCGAAGTGGATATCCACAACTACAACCGCAGCCTGGGGGCCATGCTGTCCGGCCGGGTGGCGGAGAAATACGGTTTTGCCGGCTTGCCGGACGACACCATCCATATCAAGGCTTCCGGCACCGCCGGTCAGTCCCTGGGCGCCTGGCTGGCGCGGGGCGTGACCCTCGAGCTGGCCGGTGAAGGCAACGACTATGTGGGCAAGGGTTTGTCCGGTGGTCACATCATCATCTATCCGCCGGAAGATTCCGCCATTGGCAAGGCCGAGGAAAATATCATCGTCGGCAATACCGTGCTCTATGGCGCGATTGCCGGGGAGTGTTACTTCCGGGGCGTGGCCGGCGAGCGTTTCGCCGTGCGCAATTCCGGCGCCACCGCCGTGGTGGAAGGCGTGGGCGACCACGGCTGCGAATACATGACCGGCGGCGTCGTGGTGGTACTGGGTGGCACCGGGCGCAACTTCGCCGCGGGCATGTCCGGCGGTATCGCCTATGTCCTGGACGAGGAAGGCAATTTCGAGCAGCGCTGCAACATGGCCCAGGTGGAGTTGGAACCCATCAAGGAAGAAGACGATGCCCTGGAACGCCTGGAACATCTGGGCGGCGACCTGGAGACCAAGGGTCGGGTGGATGTGTCCCACGACATGACGCGATTCGACGCCATTCGTCTGCGGCAGATTATCGAGAATCACCTCCACTACACCAATTCCGCCGTGGCGAGGAAGATTCTGGACGATTGGGACCGGTATCTGGGTAAATTCGTCAAGGTCATGCCGCTGGAATATCGCCGTGCGCTGCAGGAAATGCAGGCCGAACAGGAGGCTGTCCGCGCCGCGGGTTGAGTTTTTTCGTGTACAGTTTTTTTAGGGTAAGAGCCTATGGGTAAGCCAACAGGTTTCATGGAATACGAGCGGCTGGATCGCAGCTATGCGCCGGTTGCGGATCGTGTCACGCATTATCATGAATTCGTCATCCCCCTGTCGGAAGAACAGCTGCAGATTCAGGGCGCGCGCTGCATGGACTGCGGCATTCCGTTCTGCCACCAGGGTTGTCCGGTGAACAACATCATTCCCGAGTGGAATGACCTGGTGTATCGCGGTGATTGGGAAACAGCGCTGGAAGTGCTGCATTCCACCAACAACTTCCCGGAAGTGACGGGGCGCATCTGTCCGGCGCCCTGTCAGGAATCCTGTACCCTGAACCTTCAGGATCAGCCAGTCACCATCAAGACCATCGAATGCGCCATTGTGGACAAGGGCTGGGAACAGGGCTGGATCAAGCCCCTGATTCCCCGGCACCGCAGCGGCAAGCGTGTGGCCGTGGTCGGTTCCGGCCCCGCCGGCCTGGCCTGCGCCCAGCAACTGGCGCGCGCCGGACATGACGTGGTGGTCTATGAAAAAGCCGACCGTATCGGCGGCCTGCTGCGCTATGGCATTCCCGATTTCAAGCTGGACAAGGCGCTCCTCGACCGCCGGGTGGCGCAGATGCGCGCCGAAGGCGTGGAGTTCCACGTCAACACCTGCGTGGGTAAGGACATCAGCGTGGATGATTTGCGCCGGGATTTTCATGCTCTGGTGATGGCGGGAGGTTCGGAAAAACCCAGGGATTTGCCCGTGCCCGGCCGTGATCTGGATGGCGTGTACTTTGCCATGGACTTCCTCACCGCCAATTCCAAACGGGTGCAGGGTGTGTTTGGCGCGGAAGAAGGTTTCATCAGCGCCGAAGGCAAACATGTGGTAGTGATCGGCGGCGGTGATACAGGTTCCGACTGTGTAGGTACTTCCAACCGTCATGGCGCAGCATCCGTCACCCAACTTGAACTCATGCCCAAACCACCGGAGAAGGAAGTCAAGGAACTGACCTGGCCGGACTGGCCCAATAAAATGCGCACCTCCACTTCCCAGGAAGAAGGCTGTGAGCGGCTCTGGGAAGTGCTCACCAAAGCGTTCATCGATGACGGTAACGGTCATGTCAAGGCCGTGCGCTGCGTAAAAGTGCAATGGGACAAGGACGATGCCGGCAACTGGCGGATGTCCGAGGTGGAAGACAGCGAATTCGAACTCAAGGCCGATCTGGTGACGCTGGCCATGGGGTTTGTGCATCCCGTGCACGAAGGTCTGATCGAGCAGGCGGGGGTGGAGCTGGATGCCCGCGGCAATGTGAAGGGCGCTACCGAGGGCGAGAAGCCCTATGCTACATCCGTTGACGGCGTGTTTGCCGCAGGCGATATGCGCCGCGGCCAGTCGCTGGTGGTCTGGGCTATCCGCGAAGGGCGCCAATGCGCCCGCTCGGTGGACGAATACCTCATGGGGCACTCCAACTTGCCCAGGTAAGAAAGGCGCAGACCTCGTTTTGAGCGGGGTTATTTGCCCGGGTTTGCGGTGGTGGTCAATGTGGGCTTCAACACCGTTGCAGGAGCAACCCTGATTCCGCTCAGTCCCCGGCGTACTCGAAGGAGTCGTAATACATTTGCTCATCCGTAACGCCAACCGCACGGAAGGCGTCTCTTGCCGCCTTGATCATGGGTGGCGGGCCGGCCATGTAGATGTCGTAATCGGCCAGGTTGTCGTGATCTTCCAGCACGGCTTCGTGCACCCAGCCCTTGCGGCCGTTCCAGTCCTGCTCCGGTGCTGACAGTACGGGAACGAAGCGGGTGAAGTGCTCGTGCTCCTGTTCCCACTGCCGGGGCAGATCCGGCAAATAGAGGTCTTTCTGGGCGCGCACCCCCCAGTACAGTTCCATGGGGCGCTCCATGCCGGCATGAAAGGCGTGCTCGATCTGGGATTTGACCGGGGCGAAACCCGTGCCGCCGGCGATAAACAGCATGGGGCGCCCGGATTCCTCGTTGAGCGTAAAGCCGCCCAAGGGGGCTTCGATGCGCAGAATGGTTTTTTCCTTCATCTGGGTGAAGGCCCAGTCGGTAAAGACACCGCCGTCCACATGGCGGATATGCAGCTCGATGAAATCGTCATTGTGTGGTGCATTGGCAATGGAAAAGGCCCGGCGTCTTCCGTCTTCCAAAATAAAGTCCAGGTACTGGCCAGCCAGGAACTGCAGCCGTTGTTCGTCTGGCAACTTTAGATAGAGACGCACCACATTGTCGGTAAGATGCTCGATTTTCGCCACTTTTACCGGCATGATGCGTGGTTCTATTTCCTGCGGCGTCTTGATCTCCCTGGCCTTGATCTCCACATCGGAAACAGGCACGGCCTGGCAGGGCAGGCAAGCGTCGTCAGATGCGTCCAGGAGCTTGTCCGGCGCACCCTGCGGATATTCGATCTCGCCGGCCAGCAGGGTGGCGATGCAGGCGCCACAGAAGCCATTGCGGCAGCCATAGGGCAGCCCGATGTCCTGGCGGATGGCGGCATCCAGAATGGTTTCACCAGCCTCGGCCTGGAACCGGCGTCCGCTGGGGGAGAGAGTGATGGTGAAGCTCATAGGCGCGTATCTTCGTAATCCTTTAGACTAAGAGCCTGAATTGTCGCCGATTTTGCGTTGCAAGAAAACCGCTGGATTGATGGGGAACAAAAAAATACTTATTGCGGGCTGTGGTTATATCGGTTGCCGTCTGGCCGGCGCGCTTTCTGCAAGTGATGTCAGCGGCCTGGTTCGCAGTGGGGAAAGCTGCGCCAAACTGGTGGAACAGGGCATCCGCCCCCTGCAATGGGATCTGGCGGATGCGATGGACATTTCCCTGCCAAGCCGGGATGCCGATATCTATTATCTGCTGCCGCCACCGAAAACCGGCGTGGTGGATGCCTTTCTGGAGAATTTCCTGCAAGGTCTTGAAGCCGGTGGCCGGCCCCGGCGCATCCTTTATCTTGGCACCACCGGCGTCTATGGCGATTGTAAGGGAAACTGGGTGGATGAGAGCGCCCCCGTGCGTCCCCGGGTGGATCGCGCCCTGCGCCGCTTCGATGCGGAGCGGCAGCTGCGCCGCTGGGCCGGGGCAGCCAAGGTGGAATTGGTTATCCTGCGTGTCGCCGGTATCTATGGCCCGGGAAAGCTGCCCCTGCAACGCCTGCGCGCCGGCAAGCCCATGGTGGCGGAACGGTTTGCGCCCTGGACCAACCGTATTCATGCGGATGACCTGGTGCAGGTTTGTCTTGCGGCCATGGAGCGGGGAGGGAACGGGGAAATCTACAATGTTTCCGATGGGCATCCGGGCAACATGACGGACTATTTCAATCAGGTGGCGGATTTTGCCGGGCTGCCGCGACCGCCGCTCATTGATGCGGATGCGGGTAAGGATCAACTGTCTGCCGGACTGCGTTCCTATCTGGCGGAATCACGCCGTGTGGACAACCACAAAATGTTGCGGGAGCTGGGGGTGAAACTGCGCTACCCCACACTGGAGGAGGGGCTGAACGCCTGTTTTTCCGGCTAGCAATCCTGCGTCAAGTGGTATCATTGCTCCCAGTTATTTTGTGAAGATATTGATTTATGGAAATTGATGAATTACGCGATCTGGTCGTCAGCGTGCTGGAGGACATGAAAGCCACGGATATTGCCGTGCTGGACGTGCGGGAAAAAACCAGTATCGCCGACTATTTCGTGATTGCCTCCGGCACCTCGGATCGGCATGTAAAATCCTCGGCGGAAGCCGTGGCCTTTCAATCCAAGCTGGCTGGCGAGCCGCCCCTGGGGGTGGAGGGCCTGGCCGAAGGCGAATGGGCGCTGGTGGATCTCAATGGCGTGGTGGTGCATGTCATGCAGCCCAAGGTACGGGATTTCTATCAGCTCGAAAAGCTCTGGGCCGTGGACGCCGAAGCGGCGGAGAAGCTCTCCAGGGAGCGGGGTTAATCACATTAACCTGAACATGATCTCTATTGATGCCAGGTTAATAGTAACCCCCTGCTGCTTGCAACAGCAGGGCTGACGGTGCTTTTCTGATCAGGCTGCCTGGCGCAACGCCTCGATGCGCTTTTCCAGCGGCGGGTGGCTGGCGAAAAGCTCGTGCAAGCCACCTCCGGCGATGCCGAATGCGGCCATTTCGTCCGGCAAGGGCTCAGGCTGCGCCTGCTGCAGCCGCTGCAAGGCTGCAATCATCTTGTGTTTGCCCGTGAGTTGCGCAGCGCCGGCGTCCGCGTGAAATTCCCGCCAGCGGGAGAACCAGGCCACGATCATGGATGCCAGTATACCCAGTACGAACTGGGCCACCAGGGAGGTGATCCAGTAGGCTGGCCCATAGCCTTCCCGGGTGTGAAACACGACGCGATCCACGAAATGCCCGATGATGCGGGAGAAGAACACCACAAAGGTGTTCACCACGCCCTGAATCAGGGTCAGGGTCACCATGTCGCCATTGGCGATGTGGCTGATTTCATGGCCCAGCACCGCCTCGATTTCGTCGGCGGTCATGCTTTGCAGCAGCCCCTGGCTTACTGCCACCAAGGCATCGTTCTTGTTCCAGCCGGTGGCGAAGGCGTTGGGGGAGGCGCTGGGGAAAATGCCCACTTCCGGCATTTCTATGCCTGCCTCCCGCGCCAGGCGCGCAACCGTATCCAGCAGCCAGCGGTCGGTGGAGCTGATGGGCTGGTCGATGATCTTTACCCCCATGCTGCGTTTCGCCATCCACTTGGAGGCGAACAGGGAGATGAAGGAGCCGGTGAAGCCGATCACCGCGGACATGATGAGCAAGGCGTTCAG
>JAMOMB010000206.1 GCA_027068795.1 Sedimenticola sp.
ACCTGGGGCGGCTATCCCGACGCGGTGGCCTTCGCCGTCTTGCTCATGAACATGGCCGCGCCCACCATCGACTACTACACCAAGCCAAAGGTATTTGGCGCCAGGGAAGACAAAGATGGCTAGCCCGAACAAGAACATTCTGCTCAGCGCAGCCGTCCTGGGCATCTTCGGCGTTCTGGGCGCCGCACTGGTATCCCTGACCTGGATGGCGACGGAGGAGCGCATCGCCCTCAACCAGCAACAGGCTTTTCTGCGCAATGTCTACAAGCTGATCAAGCACGAGGAAATAGACAACGAGTTGCTGAAAGACGTCATTACCATCCACGCACCCGCCCTGTCGAAAGGCGGGATCCAGGTATACCGCGCCCGCAAACAGGGCGAGCCGGTGGCGGTGGTTTTCAGCCCGGTGCAAAGCCCCGGCTATGCCGGTCCAATTCGCCTCATGGTCGCCGTGCGCGCAGACGGCTCTCTTGCGGGTGTGCGCGTCCTCTCCCACCTGGAGACCCCCGGCCTGGGTGACAAGATCGACGACAGCCGCAGCGACTGGATACTCGGCTTCGAGGGAAAGTCCCTGGATGACCCTCCCATAGAAAAGTGGAAGGTGAAAAAAGACGGCGGCGCATTCGACCAGTTTACCGGCGCCACCATCACCCCCCGCAACATCGTCGCCACGGTGAGGAAAACCCTGGAATATTTTGGAAAGGAAAAAGAGCGCCTGTTCAAGCAGCCGGCAGCGCCACCTGCCGAGCCGCCATTTCATTAGAGAACCATCATGAGCTATCGTGAAATCATCTATAACGGACTCTGGGGAAACAACCAGGCGCTGGTCGCGTTGCTGGGCCTGTGCCCCCTGCTGGCCGTTTCCAACACCCTGATCAACGGCCTGGGACTGGGACTGGCCACCACCCTGGTGCTGGTGCTTTCCAATGGCACTATCTCCTTCATCCGCCATTGGGTGCGCCAGGAAGTGCGATTGCCGGTATTCGTACTGGTGATTGCCTCTTTCGTTACCGCCGTCGAGCTGGCGATGAACGCCTGGTTTCACGACCTGCACAAGATCCTGGGCATCTTCATCCCCCTCATCGTCACCAACTGCACCATCGTGGGCCGCGCCGAAGCCTTCGCCTCACGCAACCCGGTT
>JAMOMB010000207.1 GCA_027068795.1 Sedimenticola sp.
GCCGCAGGCCAATTTGCCCCATGTCAAGTCCCGATAGATCATAAACCCGTTTCTTGAACAGATCCGGCTCTTTTTTCTGCCACTCTTTGAGTGCCTGAACGGGCGTGCGATAGCCCAGGTTCTTCTGCGGGATGTGGTGGTTATAGACCCGCAGATACTGCCTGAGAATCGTTTCCAGCTCCTGTGACGAGCCGATGTGGGTACTGCGCAGGATCTCGCTGATCCGCCCATTGAAGCGTTCCACCATACCATTGGTCTGCGGATGCTTCGGCTTGATCAGGCGATGTTCGATGGCGTGCGCCCGGCAGGCCTGATCGAAGGGATGGCGTCCGGTCGGTTCCCGCTCTCCATTGGCCACGAACCGGTCCGTGAACTCCTTGCCGTTGTCCGTGAGGATCTTCTGTATCCTAAAGGGCGCCTTATCGATCAGGCGCCGCAGAAAACCCGCCGCTCGCTTTGCGCTCTTGTCGGGCAGGACTTCCAGGTAGACCCAGCGGGTGGCCCGGTCGATCCCCACGAACAGATACTTGCGGCGCGTCTCGTCCGCCATCCGTGGCAGGTATTTCACGTCCACGTGCACAAAGCCGGGTTGGTAGTCCCTGAAACCCTTGCGAGACTTTCCGGTCGCGGTCCCGTCCGCCTGGGCGCGGGCCTTTTCCATCTCCTTGAGATTGGATACCCCATGACGCCGGAGCGTACGATGGATGCCTGAGCGGGTGGCCTGGGGATGGATGAACTCCCGTACCACAACCAGCAGGTCATCCAGGGGTAGCAACAGCAGCTTGCGCAGTTCCACGACCAGGGCTTCCTGCTCCGCAGAGAGGGTGGTTTGCAGGCGATGCGGGCGATGACTGCGATCGGTGACCGCTTCGCGTCGCTGCCACTTACGGATGGTATGGCGGGTGACATTGTACTTCTCGGCCAGTTCACGCTGAGTAAGTTGCCCACTCAGTTCCTGGATCTCCTTGCGGATCTGGGCCGTGGTACGCGCCTGGGGATGAATGACCATGGAATTATCCTCCTCCGTTCTGCCGCTCCAGCCACTCGTTCAGAATGGACTGAGCTCGAAACAGAGCATAGCTCCTTTTGGGGATATGATCACATGGAACCTGACAAGTAGCTGATCACCGGATAGCCGTT
>JAMOMB010000208.1 GCA_027068795.1 Sedimenticola sp.
ACCCGAACCGCAATCGACGCTGATCATCCGATCCAAGGCAACAGCGAAAAAGCCCGGCTCCGTCCGGGCTTTTTCATGTCGGCATGCCGGTTCCCGAATTGCAGGCAAAAAAAACCCCGACCATCCGGCCGGGGTCAAACCGTATACTGAGGGGACTGGCTGGCGACCGGCAATGCCGGCCCTGGCGCAGTTGATACGGTATCCATTGAGGAGGGATTATTTCCAGAACGGCTTGTGGATCTCTTCCGCTACCCGTTCCGTATCGAGGCCCATGTCCTGCAACAGGTGCCCCGGCAACTGTGCCAGCTGCTTGCGCTGTTCGTGACGGTCCATCCACAGCTGCAGCTGTGCGCTGATGTTCTGCAGCTTGTGTGCGAGGCTTGCAGTTTCCCGCTTGAGGTCCAGAATCAATGTGCTCATGGCTGTCTCCCTGTCAGTTGGTGGTGGCCGTTTTCGATGTTGGTATATTAGACAAGGATCTGTCACTATAACAGTTACAGTAGTTAACAAATATCATCGGTACAGTTTATGGCCAGACCCGCTGAAAACCTGAACAGTTCGCGCAACCAGTACAAGTATGACCAGGTTTCGCACTACATCATGGACCTGATCGACAAGGGGACACTCAAACCCGGCGACCGGGTACCCTCGCTGCGCAAGCTGTCGAAGTCGCTGAAGGTCAGCATCGCCACCGTCAACCAGGCCTACCTGACACTGGAAGAGAAGGGCGTGCTCAAGGCCAAGCCCCAGTCCGGATTCTATGTGCATGCCGACCTCAACCGAGAGATCGCCACGCCCAAGCCGATCATCTCCACCTGCCAGCCGCGCAAGGTGCGCTTCGGCGAGCTGTTCGAGGAGATCTTCGCCATTTCCAACGACCCGAACATCGCTCCCTTCGCGGCGGCCCGGCCGTCGATGGAACTGATGCCGGCCAAGGCGCTGATGCGCGAGACCCGCAGCGTCATTGCCCGCCACGCGCTGGAAAGCATGGACTACTGTTTCCCGCCCGGCCACGACAAGCTGCGTCAGCAGATCTCGCTGCGCTATACCGAGCTGGGGCTGAACATCGCCCCGGAGGAGATCATCGTCACCAGCGGCGCCACCGAGGGTCTGTCGCTGGCG
>JAMOMB010000209.1 GCA_027068795.1 Sedimenticola sp.
TATACTCTGTCGTAAGGTTTTTTTGAATACCGGCGGGTTTCTCCCCGTATAAAACCATTCAATATTCCCCCTTTTCAGCAGCCGGGATGAAGGGATCCCGTTCGCCCTGCTTGGACTTTCCGGTTAAGTACATGTTATCTATGGCCATTATGGAATATCAGCAAAGCACTAAAGTGTAACCGAACCACTACCTGGGTCCGCCCTCGCACTGATCTTGCCGCCCAGAGACGATATTTCCTCACTCATCCATAGCTTGGGCTATTGATTCCACCGGAAATCCGCCTCTGAACGACAATCTCAGCACGATCATCGGACGCCTGAGTGAAACATCCGGATTAACCGCAACAATCTTTCCCCATGACTGTGATTGCTCTTACGCGTGCTGGTTGTTACCCTGCTCGCCGGACATTGATTTACTCCCAGGCAGGATCAAGACAGACCACGAATACACGGAAAAGACATTTGGTGCCTGGGCCGGAATCCGGCACATTTCATGAATAGCAAACCCACCAAAAGCAACATTAGCAAGCAACACACCCCCATGATGCAGCAGTACCTGCGCATCAAATCCAATCATCCGGATATGCTGGTGTTTTATCGCATGGGGGATTTCTACGAGTTGTTTTTTGGCGACGCCGAGAAAGCCGCCCGCTTGCTGGATATTACCCTCACCACCCGGGGCAAGTCGGCGGGCAAGCCGATTCCCATGGCTGGCATTCCCTACCACGCCGCGGAAAACTACCTGGCGCGGCTGATCCGCCTGGGCGAATCAGTGGCCATCTGTGAGCAAATTGGCGATCCTGCCGCCAGCAAGGGGCCGGTGGAGCGCAAGGTGGTGCGCATCGTCACCCCCGGCACGGTCACGGATGAAGCATTACTGGAAGAACGCCAGGACAATCTGCTGGCCGCGGTATGCGCGTTCAAGGAATGTTATGGCCTGGCGGCCCTGAACCTGGGCAGCGGCCGTTTCACGGTGCAGGAACTGTACGGCGAAGAGGCGCTGTCCGGCGAGCTGGAAAGGCTCAAGCCCGCAGAGTTGCTGCTGGAGGAAGACTGGCCGCTGCCTGCCGAAGCCCGGCAATACCGCAGCCTGACCCGTCGCCCGGCCTGGCATTTTGAAGCGGATACCGCCAGACAGCTGCTCCAGAAACAATTTGGCACCCAGGACTTGTCCGGCTTCGGCGTGAACGATATGCATGCGGCGATCATGGCGGCCGGCGCCCTGTTGCAATATGTGCAGGACACCCAGCAGGCGGCCCTGCCCCATATCACCGCCCTGAAAGCAGAGCACCGCGAAGAGGCCCTGATCATCGATGCCGCTACCCGGCGCAACCTGGAAATCGACCAGTCCCAGTCCGGAGAGAAACAGCACTCCCTCACCGGCCTTCTGGATCAGACCTCCACCGCCATGGGCAGCCGCCTGTTGCGGCGCTGGATCAATCGCCCCCTGCGCCAGCCGGAAACCATTCACGCCAGGCATGATGCGATTGAGGAACTGCTGAAGCAACAACAACTGCCCGACTTGCAGAAACTGCTTTCCGGTATCGGCGATATCGAAAGGATTCTGGCGCGCATCGCCCTGAAAACCGCCCGCCCCCGGGATCTGGCAACCTTGCGCGACTCACTGATGCTGCTGCCGGATATCCAGACGCTGGTTTCCGGCTATCAATCCCCTTTGATACAAGAGCTGGCGGCCCAGGCGGGAGAGCACCCCAGCCTGGCCGATCTGCTGCAACGGGCGATCAAGGAAAACCCGCCGGTGCTGATCCGCGACGGTGGCGTACTGGCGGAAGGCTGGGACACAGAGCTGGACCAACTGCGCAACCTTTCCCGCAATGCCGACAGGTTTCTGCTGGAACTGGAAAGCCGCGAAAAAGAACGCACCGGAATCGCCTCCCTCAAGGTCAGTTACAACCGGGTGCATGGCTATTACATCGAAATCAGCCGCATCCACGCGGATGCCGTGCCCCAGGACTACGTCCGCCGCCAGACACTCAAATCCGCCGAACGCTTCATCACGCCAGAACTGAAAAAGTTTGAAGACCAGGTACTGTCCGCCAGGGAGCGGGCGCTGGCGCGGGAGAAAATGCTGTATGAATCCCTGCTGGAGCAGCTACAAGAAGAGATCCCGCCCCTGCAGCAATGTGCGGAAGCCCTGGCCGCCCTGGACGTACTGGCCAACCTGGCGGAACGCGCCCTGAGCCTGAACCTGAACCGCCCCCGGCTGACTTCGGCACCCGGCATACACATCGAGTCAGGCCGGCACCCGGTGGTGGAGCAGGCGCTGGATGAACCCTTCATTCCCAACGACCTGCATTTTGATGAGAAAAGGCGCATGCTCATCATTACCGGCCCCAACATGGGCGGCAAATCCACCTATATGCGCCAGTGCGCGGTTATCGTACTCCTGGCCTGCGCCGGCAGCTTCGTTCCCGCACACAGCGCCAGTATCGGCCCCGTGGATCGTATTTTCTCCCGCATCGGCGCTTCCGATGACCTGGCCGGGGGACGTTCCACTTTCATGGTGGAAATGGAGGAAACCGCCAATATCCTGCACAATGCAACCGAGCATTCCCTGGTTCTCATGGATGAAGTGGGGCGCGGCACCAGCACCTTTGACGGGCTTTCCCTGGCCTGGGCCTGCGCCGTGGAGCTTGCGGTACGCATCAAGGCATGCACCCTGTTTGCAACGCACTATTTCGAATTGACCACCCTGCCGGAAGAATACGCAGGCGTAGCCAACGTACACCTGGATGCCGTGGAGCACGGGGAAAGCATTGTGTTTCTGCATGCGCTAAAGGAGGGCCCGGCAAACCAAAGCTATGGCTTGCAGGTCGCGGCGCTGGCGGGCGTACCCAGGACAGTCATCACACGCGCCAGAAAACGCTTGCAGGAGCTGGAGAACGCCGCCTTGCGCCATGCGGAATTGCAGATGCCGCAGCTTTCCCTGCAACTGACGCCGGAACAGACGCCGGAGCACGATCTGCTGACAAACGCCCTGGAAGAAATCGACCCGGACGAGCTCACGCCAAAGCAGGCGCTGGATGCGTTGTACCGCCTGAAAACACTTTTGGGCTGAACATTTTTCCCCATTCAGGCCCGGAGAAACCCGCGGGCCATGACCCCGGCCTGCGCCGGGATGACAGGATCACAACAAAAGCGACCGTTTGGACCTGGCGTAGGCCACGGCAGTTGCTCCCCAGCCTTCGCCCATCCAGGAGTTCACGCCACCCCTGCTACCAGGGTCTGTTAACACGATTAACCCAGCATGGGGCGGGCCAGCACCACAGAGATATTGTCCCTGCCGCCGGCATCCATGGCGGCCTGCACCAATACTTTGGCGCGGCTTTCCAGGGACAGCTCTTCCCGGCCCATCAGCTGCTGGATCTGCGTTTCCTTGAGCGGCCCGGTCAGGCCGTCACTGCAAAAAAGAAACAGATCATCCTTGCAGACCGCAGCTTCATTTACATCCACATTGATTTCCAGCGTGAACCCCAGGCTGCGGGTCAGCACATTCTCCCCGACACCCGCCTCCCTGGCCTCTCCCCGGTTGGGAAAAATGCCGTGATCGAGCACTTCCTGTATCAGGGAATGATCCCTGGTCAGCTGCATCAGGCGATTGCTTCTGAGGAGATAGATACGGGAATCACCTACATGGGCATAAAAAACATGGTTGTGATAAAACAGGGCCAGCACCAGGGTGGTGCCCATACCCTTGAGTTCAGGTTTGCTTTTCGCCAGGGTATATACGGACTGGTTCGCCCGCTCTACCGCCTCGCCAATGTGCATAAGGCACTGCATGGTGTCCATATTGCCAAAGCGCTGGGCGTGGCGCAGTTCCTCGACCGCCACTTCCACTGCGACTTCCGCGGCCACTTCACCCGCAAGGTGGCCACCCATGCCGTCCGCCAAAGCAACGATTCCCTGCTCCGCCATGACAAACAGATAATCTTCATTGGTTTTTCGCACCAACCCCACATCAGAGGCGCATGCGACGTGCAGTGGAATTGCGCTCATGAAACTCCGTTACTTGTTCCCTGTTTTCTTGGAATCCAGTAATTGCCTGAGGCGGGCGGGCGGCACATAGCCTGGCACCAGCTCTCCGCTCTCCAGCACCAGTGCAGGCGTTCCAGTTACGCCTACGGTTCTTCCCAGGGCGAACTGATCCGCCACCGGGTTGCTGCAGTTCTTCTGCTCTATGGACTTGCCCTGCTTGGCTGCATCCATGGCCTTTTTCCGATCATCGGCGCACCAAACGGAAACCGCCTTGCGCCAGGAATCACTGTTGACTCCGGCCCGTGGATAGAACAGATAACGCACACGAATGCCCTCGGCATTGTATTCGTCCATTTGTGCATGCAGTTTGCGACAGTAGCCGCAATCGATATCAGTAAAGATATCGATGGTGTGTTTCTCGTCTCCCTTGCCATAAACAATCATGTTCTCTTCGCCCACCTCATCGAGCAGCTTCCTGCGCACTTTGGCCACCTTTGCTTCGGTAAGATTCTCGCCAGTTTCGATGTCCGTCATCTGCCCCTGGATGAAATAACGGCCGTCCGCAGACACATAGTACAAACGCGCGCCAATCAGCACTTCATACAAACCGGGAACCGGAGAGGCTTCGATGCTGTCCGGGGTGATGCCATCCAGTCTTCGGGAAAGCTCGGCGCGGATCTTCTCCATGGCGGGATCGGCCACGGGAGCATCCGCAGCCACAACCGGGACGGCCAAACACAAGGAAACTGCAAAAAACAATATACGAACGGGAGATGAGGGAAAATACATGGTTCTTAAAGGTATCCGCTGGTTATGAAGCACTATTTGAGCTGCATTGTAACCGGAAGTTCCCAAGATTACCTGTACCAGATCACCCTCTGGGATGATGTGCGGCATGCATTTGCTTGAGCCTCTCGCGGGCCACATGGGTATAGATTTGCGTTGTAGACAAATCACTGTGCCCCAGCAGCAGCTGCACCACCCGCAGATCCGCTCCATGATTGACCAGGTGGGTGGCAAAAGCATGGCGCAGGGTATGTGGCGACAGATGTTTGTCGATGCCGGCGGCGGCAGCATGCTTCTTGATCCTGTACCAGAACGCCTGGCGCGTCATACCGCCACCCCGCCGGGTGGGGAACAGGGCATCACAAAGACGCGCTCCAAGCAGTTCCTTTCTGGCATCCCGCAAAAAAAGCTGGATCCAGTGCTGCGCCTCATCCCCCATGGGCACCAACCGCTCCTTTCCTCCTTTTCCGCTTACCCGCACCAGCCCCTGGCTGAAGCTGATCTGATCTGGCCGAATGCTTACCAGTTCCGTTACACGCAGCCCCGTGGCATACAAGAGTTCCAGCATGCTCCGGTCACGAAAACCTTCTGCTGTTTCCAGATCAGGCGCTTCCAGCAGCGCTTCCACTTCTGCTTCTGTGAGGGCTTTCGGCAACGAGCGGCCAAGGCGCGGCGCCTGGATCTCCAGCGTCGGATCTTCTGCAACCCAGTTCTCGCGCAGGGCATACTGAAAAAACTGCCGCAAGGCGGACAGACGCCGGGCACTGGTGCGAACACTATGGCCATGCAAAGCCAGATCGGCAAAATAGGCCAGCAACTGCTCTCTTCGTGCAGCAATCAAGCCACTATGCCCCTGCTCCGCCAGCCATTGGGCCACATGCTGAAGATCGGATCGATAGGAATCCAGGGTGTTTTTCGACAGCCCTCTTTCCAGCCACAGCATGTCGGCAAACAGC
>JAMOMB010000210.1 GCA_027068795.1 Sedimenticola sp.
AGCCTCGACCAACACCTCACTGCCCAGCGCTACGCCGACTGGGCCATGGGCAGGTTCTTCGACGAAGCAAAGCAGCAGCCCTGGTATGAAGACACCCTGTTCGTACTGGTGGGCGATCACGGATTTGGCGTCAAGCAACAGCTGGGGGAAATCGACCTGTTGCGCTTCCATGTACCCATGCTGCTCATCGCGCCGGGAATGCAGGAGGCCTTCGGTGCGCGCATGTCCCGCGCCGCCACGCAGATGGATGTGGTGCCCACTGCGGTCAGCCTGTTGTTGGGGAGGCCCTTCCGGCACCAATGTTGGGGGCGGGATCTGCTTTCCCTGCCCGATGACGATCCCGGTTTCGGCATCATCAAGCCTTCCGGCAGCGATCATATCGTGGCCCATTTCCGCGGCAAGCGCATCGTCATCAAGCCGCCCCATGGCAAAGCCATGGCGGGCCGCTACCAGCTCTATCCCAGCCCTTCCCTGACCCTGGAGAAAGACATGCCGGAGAAGGAAGAAATGCTCGAAGACCTCAAGGCCTACGTCAGCACCGCCATGCGCGCCCTGCTGGACAACCATACGGGGGTGCCGGAGATACCAAGTGCCGACGTGAAAGAATGAAAGGGAGTCAGGCCGTATAGCGCCCGATCCAGGCCGAAACGAGCATGGTCAGGATGACGCTGGCGGCGAAGGCATACAGGCCGAATTCCACTTGCGCCTGGGCCAGGGCGCCAAGCTTGACCGTAACCACCAGCAAGGCGACCACGAACACATCCAGCATGGACCATTTGCTGTAGGTCGCCAGCCACCGGAGATGACGCTGATGGCGATTGCTGCTGCTGTCCTCCAGGTTCCAGACAAGAAACAGTAACAGCAGCTTGATTACCGGAAACACCACGCTGAACCCCCCAAGCAATAGCGCCAAGCCCCTTTCCTGCTCCTGCCAAAGCTGACTGATGGCGGACAACAGGCTGACGGTGTTTCCAAAAACATAGAATTTTTCCACGCTCACCAAAGGCAGCTTCAAACCCAATGCCAACAACGCAACGGCGAGCAACAACAGCAAATTCACCAGCACCCCGGTCAGCGGGTGCCGGGCGGCATAGCTGTTGCGGAACCCTATTGCAGCCATTCGGGCCTTTCCCAGACGAAGGGATTTTCCCCCAGCTCGGGCTGGCACATACAGTAGTCTGCAACGGCGATAAGGCCATCCGCACAGCACACCAAGGGCAGGCGCGCACGCAGCCAGGGCGGGATCCCCAGATCCTGGCACAGGCGTTTGAAGCTGCGGGTGTTCTGCCTCTGATCGGGACGGCAGACAAGGCCTTCAGAGCGGAACAGCACATCCACGCCATCCGCCAGCCATTGCGCCTTGTTCGCTACTGACAACCGCCCCAGCCCCTGGGGAAGATCAAGGGGCTTGCCGCAATCCCAGTGCAGGCGCAAGCCTTCTTCCGGCGCCGGCGGCAATGGTGGCATCAGGTAAAGGGCATTCCGGTAGCGCCGTATCTCACCGCCGTCCCAGCTCAGCAACGGGCTGCCCGTTTGGCGCGCTTCTACGACTTCGGAGAGAATGCGCTCGATTATCTGGTGGCCCGGCACAGGCAAGCCCTGTTGACGAATCCAGTGCCGCAACAGATTTTTCTTTCTTTGCGGAGAAAGCACTTCCAGACCGGGTATCAACAATTGCCAGGGCCTGCCGGCATCATGCATCAGCACCAGATCCGCCATTCCCACCTCTTTCATCAGATGCGCCGCCTCGGCGCAATGTCGCGCCGAACGGCTGGTGGTCTTGACGAGCCCTGGCCACTGCTGCTTCAGAAGAGGAATCACTTTATGGCGAAGATAGTTTCTGCGAATGCCCAGATGGTCGTTGCTGGGGTCATCCTGCCACTGAAGCCGTTGCTGCTGCGCCCAGCTTTGCAGCTCTTCCCGGCTGAATTCCAGCAGCGGGCGCGCCAGCCATCCTGCTTGCCAACGCCGTATCAGCGGCATGGCCGCCAGACCGGAAACCCCTGCCCCGCGCAGCAGCTGCAGCAAAAGGGTTTCCACCTGATCATCACCGTGGTGCGCGGTAAGCAGCATGTCCCCGGCATTCATGTGCGCGGCAATGGCGGCATAGCGGGCATCCCTGGCCTGGGCCTCCAGGCTTTCTCCCGCCGCAGGTCTGAGATTGAGCTGCAGATTGGTCAGGGGGATATTCAGCGCTGCGCAGGTTCTGCGGCAAAACCGCTCCCATTCCAGCGCTTTTTCCTGCAACCCGTGATTGATATGCACCACCTGCAGGGGCGCTGGCAGCTGTGCGCGGATTTGCGACAGCGCGTACAACAATGTCATGGAATCCATTCCGCCACTGAATGCCACCCAGTATTGCTCGGGGGCGGGAAGCGTTTGCAATCTGTGCAACAGCTTCTGCGGAGAAAAGGCCATGATCAGAAACCCCGGTCTGTGAGAACCATTTCGGCACTCCTGTCGAATCCGGTTTGAACAGGAATTTGGATGTCAGCCTATTCGCTGAACACCCCATAAGACATCAGCCGTTGATAGCGGCTATCGAGTAAATCTTCCTGTGATTTCCCCTGCAGGCGATCCAGGGATTGGATCAGCGATTGCTTGAGATTGGCGGCCATGGCATCGGGATCCCGGTGGGCGCCTCCCAATGGCTCGGGCACGATGCCGTCGATCAGTCCCAACTCCTTGAGTTTGTCCGAAGTAATGGCCATGGCCTCGGCTGCCTGGGGCGCTTTCTCGGCGCTTTTCCACAGGATGGAGGCGCAGCCTTCCGGAGAAATCACCGAATAGGTGGCATACTGCAACATCATGAGTTTGTCGGCCACACCGATGGCGAGCGCGCCACCGGAGCCGCCCTCGCCAATGACCGTGGCGACAATTGGTGTGCGCAAACCTGCCATTTCCCGCAGGTTTCGGGCGATGGCTTCACTCTGGCCCCGCTCTTCTGCATCGATGCCGGGGTAGGCGCCCGGCGTATCGATAAAGGTCAGCACCGGAAGCTTGAAACGCTCTGCCGTCTCCATCATGCGCAAGGCCTTTCTGTAGCCTTCCGGTCGCGGCATGCCGAAATTGCGCTTCAGCTTCTCCTTGGTGTCTCTCCCCTTCTGGTGACCAATGACCATCACCGGCCGGCCATCGATGCGCCCGATGCCGGAGACAATGGACTGATCGTCGGCAAAAGCCCTGTCGCCATGCAGTCCCTCGAAGTCGTCCACGATACGTTCGATGTAGTCCAGGGTGTAGGGGCGCAGGGGATGACGCGCCAACTGGGATATCTGCCAGGGATTCAGCGAGGAAAACAGGGATTCGGTGAGCTTGCGGCTCTTTTCTTCCAAACGCTCGATTTCTTCCTGGATGTTGATCTCGGCATCATCGCCCAGCAGGCGCAATTCGCCGATCTTTGCTTCAAGTTCCGCGATGGGTTGTTCGAATTCGAGAAAATTGAGATCCATAGAGGCAGCTCACAAATTGCAGATGTTGCCTATCATACCCCAATTGCCGCTGCGGTATTAACGGAATTCCCGGTAAAATGCAGCACGATATTGCTGTCCCCCAGCAACTGACGCAGGCGGCGCAACAACGCATCATCCGGCGTAACCCGCCATTTCTCCCCGAGACGGATCAACGCCGAGGCGTCCTGGCGCTGGTAGCGAACACATACGGGCACCGTCCCCCCGCAGGACGCCTCGAGCAAGGCCAGCAGTTGGTTGCGCACATCCAGGGCCGTCCACTTCCGGCTGCGAATGAACTGTTCATCCAGCACCAGATCCAGGGCCGCCAGGCGCCGTTGGCGAAAGGACTCGAAACTGCTGACTTCTTCCGCCCGCAAACCCAGGCCGCCCCGGTATTCATCGTGAACCAGCTTGCCCTGCACCACCAGCACCTTGTCCACCACCAGCAGGTCCTTGCAGCACTCGAAGGCCTCATTGAACAGGGTCAACTCGATGCGCCCGCTCTTGTCATCCAGCAACACGCTGGCCATCATGCCACGCTGGGTGGCGCGTTTGTTTACCGCCATCACCAGCCCGGCGACGGTTACTTCCTTGCCCCTGCCATAGCCTTTCTGATTGTCGTCCAGAGACAGGTTGCCGATTCGGCAGACCATTTCTTGTATTTCCGGCTCGTAAAAGTCAATAGGATGGCCGGTGAGAAACAGTCCCAGGGTTTCCTTTTCACCGCGCAGCCGCTGCTCATCGCTCCAGTCGGCCACATCATCAGGAATAATGCCCATGGCCGGCGGTGCTTCCGGCTCGCTCATGCCAAACAAATCGCTTTGCCCGGCGGCTTGCAGCGCATGGTGCTGCTCCGCCATTTTCAGGGCCAGGGGCAGTTGCACCATGAGGGTGGCGCGGTTACTGCCCAGCTCATCCAGCGCCCCCGCCCGCACCAGGGACTCCAGCACCCGGCGGTTGCATTTGCGCAGGTCGATGCGGCGGCAAAAATCGAACAAATCCTGAAACAGCCCACCCTCCTTGCGTGCTTCGATAATGCCTTCTATGGCGGACTCTCCCACGCCCTTGATCGCCCCCAGGCCATAGATGACCTTGTCATCGCCATCCACGGCAAACTGGTACTCGGAACGATTGACCTGGGGGGGCAGCACTTGCAGCGCCATCTCCCGGCATTCTTCGATGAGATGCACGACCTTGTCGGTGTTGTCCATGTCCGCCGACAGCACCGCCGCCATGAAGGCCGCCGGGTAATGGGCTTTTAGCCACAGGGTCTGGTAGGAAACCAGGGCATAGGCGGCGGAGTGGGATTTGTTGAAGCCATAACCGGCAAAATGAGCCATGAGGTCGAAGATCTGTGTCGCCAGGGCTTCGTCCACACCCCGCTCCACCGCGCCCTTGCGGAAAATCTCACCCTGCTTTTCCATTTCCTCCGGCTTTTTCTTGCCCATGGCCCGGCGCAGCAAATCCGCACCGCCCAGAGAATAGCCGGCCAGCACCTGGGCGATCTGCATCACCTGTTCCTGATACAGGATCACGCCATATGTGGGCTTGAGTATGGGCTCCAGGCTGGGGTGCAAATATTTGGCTTTCTGGTGGCCATGTTTGCAAGCAATGAAGTCGTCCACCATGCCGGTGCCCAGGGGGCCGGGACGATACAGGGCCACCAGCGCGGTGATTTCATCGAAACAATCCGGCTGAAGCTTGCGGATCAGTTCCTTCATGCCGGAGGATTCGAGCTGAAACACCGCTGTGGTGGCTGCGGACTTGAGCAACCGGAAGGACTCAGGATCGTCCATGGGAATGGCGTTGATGTCCACTGGCGCCAACCCCTGCGCCTGGCGCTGGCGGTTGATGGTCTTGAGCGCCCAGTCGATGATGGTCAGGGTGCGCAGGCCCAGAAAATCGAACTTGACCAGGCCCACGGCTTCCACGTCGTTCTTGTCGAACTGGGTGACCAGATTGCTGCCGTCCGCCTCGCAATACAGGGCGGTAAAGTCGGTGAGCTTGCCCGGCGCGATCACCACCCCGCCGGCATGCTTGCCGGCATTGCGGGTCAGGCCTTCCAGTTGCAGGGCCATGTCGATGAGCTGGGTGACTTCCTCGTCGTTTTCGTAAGCCTGCTTCAGTTCTTCGCTTTCTTCCAGGGCCTTGCTCAGGGTGATGCCCAGATCGAAAGGCACCATCTTCGCAATTCGGTCGGTAAAGCCATAGGGGTGCCCCAGCACCCGCCCCACATCACGCACCACGGCCTTTGCCGCCATGG
>JAMOMB010000211.1 GCA_027068795.1 Sedimenticola sp.
CTGCGGATTCGGCGGCACCCTTGCAGGCCCTGCGCCTGCGCCCCTGCACCTCGAGGATCATTCACAGGTGCAACAGCCTTCGGCTGTCGATCCATCCATCAAACCCGCCGGGGAAAGCATTTCTCCGGCCAGAGCAGCGCTTCTCCCGGTCTTTTCACTGGCTCGCAAACTGATCGATGAGGAACTTATTGCCCGCCTGGATTTTTCGCGGGCACAGACCGTAAGTGACCGCAACGCGTAAGGCAGTTGGTCAGTTTACGCCACTCTTTAGGCGTTGGTCCGGGAGTAAATATCATCCGAACCACCTCTTTTTCGATTTCATCCCACTTACCGGAAATGACTGTCAATGAAGGCTTTTCCATGACCGCATCATAAGGGGCATGGCGAGTACTTTTCAACCCCAGAGGGGACATCGTCCCCTACATGGGGCGGTGTTTCCCCCGTTTTTAGCTATTAAGGAGAAACACCATGAAACAAGCCATCGGCAAACCCACTTTGGAAGACGAACTGCAACAGCGATTCGGCACTACCGATTTTCAGGAGATTGAAGCAACCCTCATGGAATGGGACAACGACGGCATCTGCGAGGCAACCGATGGCTGCATCGTGGAACCGGACGGCACCTGCGAGCACGGTTGTCCTTCCTGGCTGATCCGGTTGGGCTTCATCTGAGCAAAATCATCACGGTACTGCGGAAGTAAGGCCTATCGGGCCGCTTCCGCTGGCACCCTCACCCTACAACACGAAGGAGGCAAATCATGGCCCTCATGTTTCAGCGCCTGGCGCACAACTTCATCAAGAACGGGTATTTCCCGACCGACACAGAAACCACACGGCGCATCTTGTTGGCACTGGAGCCGACAGAATCCGGGCGCCTGCGGATCCTCGATCCCTGCTGCGGCGAAGGCGTGGCCCTGGCCGAATGCAAGCATCATCTTGGCACAAACCGCACCGAAGCCCTCGGCGTGGAATATGACGAAGAACGCGCCTGGCACGCCAAGCGCATCCTCGACCGTTGCATTCACGGCGACCTGCAGGACTGCATCATCAGTCGGCGCCAGTTTGGTCTGCTCTG
>JAMOMB010000212.1 GCA_027068795.1 Sedimenticola sp.
ACCGCCATCCATGGCTCCTTGCGGCATACAGTACATCCTTTTTGAAATCGCCGCACCGCCATCCATGGCTCCTTGCGGCATACAGTACATCCCTGTACATAAAAACCCGCGAATGCGGGTTCTTAACGAGACAAGCAGGACAGATTCATTCCGACATTTGCAGCTTTGGTCCCACAATGCGCGCATTGAGCACTTTCATCATTTTCTTGATGGCCCGGTCAATCAGGGGCGCTTGCGCATCTTCAAGGAATTTGGCGCTGCCGTCACGGAAATAGGCCGCCAGTTCCGCTTCCTTCATCTGACCGGCCTTGTTTCCCTGTCCATCCACAAATACCATGGTGCCGGTAAACTTGCTGCGCCATACCAGCTTGCAAATCAGCGGTTCTTCTTCCGCATCCAGCTGCATGCGAATCCAACTGCCTTCTTTCATGTTTCTTACGCTGATGCTGTGTGCATCTTCAATCGCCGGTTCGGTGGTGTCAGCTTGCTCCTCGGCGTCATTCGGTTGCGCCTGCTGCCCGTCTGACACGACTTCTCCATGCTTGAGCACACTGATAAAACAAGTCTGGAGCTTGTTGAGCATGGCGGCGGATTTCTTCTGGTCGAAGGAAATGTAGCTGAACCCTTTTTTCAGTCCACTGATCATTTCAGGAATGCTGGATAACAGCTTCTGCCGGTCAACTTCCCCTGAATCCCGGCCAAGATACATGACCAGCAGCTTTGCGATATTCACCGCCTTGCGCCAGTTGCCGCCCTCTTCACCCTCCCTCAGCAAAAGGATGGTCATGAGCTTTTTCCAGGGTTGCTGCAGAATCTCCCGCGCCGCTTCCGGCAAATAATCCGCACCCAACTCACGCAACACCTCTTCAACCCGCAGTTTCGCCACTTCCAGTCTTTCTTCACCGGAAACGGCCTGGGTGAGCCTGTCTTCGAGCATTTTCTTGAGTTTGGCGCGCTTCTCCATAAACTGCGCAAACTCTTCAAGGACTTCCTCGAACAGGGATACATCGTCAGTGTATTCATGCACAATACGATCAACGGAGCGCTTCACCTGAACATACAGGCTTTTCTCACTGCGATCACCATCGTCACGCCAGCCTACCGATGCGGCGGCCAGGTCATTCAGCAGCCGGCGCGCCGGATGTTGCTGATCATCGACAAAAGAATCATCCGCGATGGCCGCCTTGAGCACAGGAATCTGCAAGCGGGCGATCAGGGCGCGCATGGCATCCGGCAGGTTGGCGTCATCCAGCACATGATCGAACAACATCATGATCACATCGATGGTCTGCTGCTCGGCTTCACCAAAGCGGTGGGTGGCATTGCCTGCTTCATCCAGACACAGGGTCTGGCTAAGTTGTTGACGAATACGCTCCTGAACGGCGGCCCATTCCACATTCTCCAGGTCGAGATCAGAAAGCGCAGCACTCTGCATGCTGCTCAGCGCATCCATAACATTATTTTTCGGCAATACAGGCAGATGCAAATTCGCTACGCCACCTACGGCTTCTCCGGCAACACCCGGCATCCCCTGCGCCGTCAACTGGCGCACATACTGCCAGAGCTCCTGCAAAGAAGGGGTGGCCTCGTCCTGGGGAACATGCGCAACGCTGTCGTCTGCCGCCAACCCCTGATCCACTGGAGAGCGGGAGACATTTCTATTGGCGTTGGCGCCGGAAGAGCGGTTTCGTATTCTTCCCCCAGAACGCTGCTGAATCAGTTCCGGCAACACGCCTTTTTCCGCCAGATAGAGATTCATGCGCTCATATACATCTCCAAGAGAAGACAATACGGATTTCTCAAAACACTTGTAAACGACGATACGCGCCAGCACTTCTTCCGTTTCCCAGTCATCCAGCACCACGCGAAAGATCTCGGCAAGCACAGTGGGGCCTGCCGGATTCTGTTCACTGTCAATGGACTCCTTGCCAAGCATATGGGCAAAACGCCTGTCCAGGGCATGCAATTCCCTGTGATACATTCCCTGGGCCTTGGTGGCCATGGACGTTACCGCCAATTCTTCTTCCAGTTCGTCCTTCTCCACCAGGGAGAACTCTCCATCATCCCCTTGGCTGGAAGCGGCAGAGGATGAAACAAAGGGCCTGCCCTGCCAGAAGGAGGTAAAGGTGTTTTGCAACATCCTAAGATAGGCCTTTTCCGCTTTTTCCTGGAACAGGCGAAGCCCTCGCATGGCGTCAAAAAACAGGGTCTGGCGAGCATTGCTGGTGGAATTTTCCGCCAGGCGATACAAATCATCATCCGCCTGCGCAAACAGGTCGTGAAGAAGGGGTTGGATTGCTTGCACCATCATGGTGCCACAGGCATCTGCCTGGACGCCGTATTTTCCCATAGTCGCTTTTGGCGCCTGCCCCCCCTGGTTTTTTCCCAGATAAACAATTTTGTCGGCATTAGCCATTTTGAGCTCCAAGCCAGTTCGAAAAAAACATTTCGTGTGTTAACACATGGTAGGAGATCCGCTATCGGCTAACCGTGAGAAACATCACAGCATTGACAACCCACGTCAGCCCTGTGCCAATAAATGTCACACCCATGGTCTACACAAGGCTTTCCGACATGTCGCCATCATTATTTTGACTATCATACTAATATGGTTAGCAGAAAATAAATACCAAATAACTCAATGTGTTGCGCAACAACAAGATGAAAAACATGCGGCCCTTAAAAATAATCTGATCATCCGAAAATGTAAAATCTCCACAACGGTCTATACTTGAATAAAAAAACAGGTTGGATGGAAATGAGTGGATTCAAGCAAAAAATCAGTCACTGGGTGATGAACTGGCTTACAAAGGACGGCCCACTGCCGGAGACACCACTTTGTGATTTCAATCGCTTGAAGTTTGAGTTGCGGCCTTGTGATGTATTGCTGGTGGAAGGGCGCAGCCGGGTGTCTGAGGTCATCAAGCTGATTACCCAGAGTCCGTGGAGCCACTCGGCGCTGTATCTTGGACGATTGTTCGATATTCGCAATCCGCAGCTGCGCGCCCGAATCGAGGCGCATTTTACCGGGGATCCGGAAGAACAGCTTCTGCTGGAGGCTGTTCTCGGCAAAGGCACTATTGTCACTCCGCTTTCCAGCTACAAGAAAGAGCACTTGCGCATCTGCCGGCCGGAAGGCCTGTCCGCGGATGACGCCCAGCAGGTGCTGGGCTACGCCATACGCAAACTCGGCGCCGACTACGACTTGCGGCAGATACTGGATCTGGCGCGTTTCTTCTTTCCCTGGGCAGTCCTGCCGCGGCGCTGGCGCTCCAGCCTGTTCCAGCACAATGCCGGAGATGCGACCCGTACCGTATGCTCCACCTTGCTGGCGGAAGCCTATAGCGAAGTGGATTTCCCCATTCTTCCCTTTATCGACCGGGGCGAGGACGGCAGCCTGAGGTTGTTCAAACGCAATCCGAAACTATTTGCCCCCCGGGACTTCGACTACTCGCCATATTTCAGCATCATCAAATACCCGTTCCTTGGAATGAATGATATCGGGCTGTACCGGCGTCTGCCCTGGGACAGGGAAGGCAACTATGTGGACAAGCAACCCCCTCCACGCCCGTCTTCCGAAAATGAGCCGGCGCCCTCCAAATCGAAAGAGGCGTCCCCCCCTCATCGCACCATACCGTTTCCCGGCATACGCCGGAAGGAGTTGTGATCATGTGGTTTCCAGGACTCATCATCATTTTTGCCATCGCCTGGTATCTGGCATACAGGGAAGCAGGCGCCAATGCATGGATTGCACTGGTTGCCGGCAGCATGGCGGCAATCACCTTTGGCGCAAGCCTTCCATGGCATCTGTCCATCCCTTTATGGCTGGCAGCAGTTGCAGTCATTCTGCTATTTGGCGTACCAAGAATACGCCAGCAGCTTCTAACCACGAAGCTGCTGACTTTGTTCCGCAAGGCAGTACCCGCCATGTCAGACACCGAGCGGGAAGCCCTGGAAGCAGGAAGCATCTGGTGGGATGCGGAACTGTTCAGCGGCCGCCCCAACTGGGACAAGTTGCTCAACACCCCCCGCCCCCATCTTTCCGAACAGGAGCGGGCATTTCTTGATGGTCCGGTGGAGACATTATGCAAAATGCTGGATGACTGGAAAATCACTCACGAAGATCAGGATCTGCCTCCGGAAGTCTGGGATTTCATCCGGCAAGAGCGTTTCTTTGGCCTGGTGATCCCCGAAGAATATGGCGGTCTGGAGTTTTCCGCCCAGGCGCATTCTGCGGTAGTGATGAAGATTTCCAGCCGCAGCATTGTCGCCGCCGTAACCGTGATGGTGCCCAATTCCCTGGGGCCGGGCAAACTGCTGCTGCACTACGGCACCCAGACGCAACGTGACTACTATCTGCCACGCCTCGCCCGGGGCGAGGAAATCCCCTGTTTCGCCCTCACCGGCCCGGATGCAGGAAGTGATGCCGGCGCCCTCCCGGATACCGGCAT
Source organism: Sedimenticola sp. (assembly GCA_027068795.1). GTDB lineage: Bacteria > Pseudomonadota > Gammaproteobacteria > Chromatiales > Chromatiaceae > Thiolapillus. The sequence continues at coordinate 4,452 of JAMOMB010000212.1, forward strand.
CGTCACCCACGGAGAATGGGAAGGAAAAACCGTACTTGGCGTACGCCTCAACTGGGAAAAACGCTATATCACTCTTGGCCCGGTGGCCACCATCATTGGTCTGGCCTTCCATATGTATGATCCGGAGCATCTGCTGGGAGACAAGGAAAACCTGGGCATCACCCTGGCCCTCATCCCTGGCGACACCCCCGGGGTAACCATTGGCGCCAGGCATATTCCCCTCGACATTCCCTTCCAGAACGGACCCAACTGGGGCAAGGATGTCTTTATCCCCATGAGTCAGCTGATCGGCGAGCAGGAGTTCATTGGCAAGGGCTGGCGCATGCTCATGGAATCCCTGGCGGAAGGGCGCAGCATATCCCTGCCCGCCCTGTCAGTGGGAGCCGCCAAGGTCAGCAGCCGCTATACCGGCGCCTATGCTGCCATCCGCCAGCAATTCAACATGCCCATCGGACGTTTCGAGGGCGTTGAGGAAGCACTGGCGCGCATCGCCGGCCTGACTTATCAAATGGACGCCACACGCAAACTTACCCTGTGCGCCCTGGATACGGGGGAAATGCCTTCTGTTGTTTCCGCCATCGTCAAATACCATTTGACGGAACGCTATCGGCAGGCAATCAACGACGCCATGGACATTCAGGCCGGCAGCGGCATTTCCCTGGGGCCGGCAAACCTGATCGGGCGCGCCTACCAGGCCCTGCCCATTGCCGTAACCGTGGAAGGAGCCAACATTCTCACCCGCAACATGATCATCTTCGGTCAGGGCGCCATGCGCTGCCATCCCTGGATCATCCGGGAATTCAGCGCCGCAAGAAACCAGGATTCAACACAGGCCGTCATCGACTTCGATCACGCCATCTTCGGCCACATTGGCTTTTTCCTGGGCAATGCCGCCCGCAGTCTGTTTCTCGGCATTACCCGGGGGCGCCTGTCCCGTTCTCCGGTAACAGGGCCAGCCAAGCGCTATTACCAGAGGCTCAACTGGATGAGTTCGGCCTTCGCTCTGGCCGCCGACACCACCATGATGACCCTGGGCGCGGCGCTGAAGCGCAAGGAACGCCTCTCGGCGCGTCTCGGGGATGTACTGAGCGAAATGTATCTGACCTCCGCGGTACTCAAGCAGTTTGAAGATGATGGCTGCCGCGAAGAAGACCTTCCCCTGTTGCACTGGGCATGCGCGCATTCCTTCCATCGTATGCAGGAAAGTCTGCGCTTGCTGGCCCGCAATCTTCCCTTCCGC
>JAMOMB010000213.1 GCA_027068795.1 Sedimenticola sp.
TACAGGCGGGAATCGTGGATGAACTGGTGATCTACGTGGCGCCGCATCTCATGGGGCATCAGGCAAGGGGATTGTTTCATCTGCCGGGGCTGGAGAAGATGGCGGATCGCGTCGGGTTGCAGATTCAGGATATCCGCCAGGTTGGAAAAGATTTTCGTATTTCGGCAGTGCCTGCCGGGGAGTAGTTATTCATGTTCACAGGAATTATCCAGGCCACGGGAAAAATCACCAGCATCAAGGATCAGGGTGGTGACATCCGTCTCGGCATCCACACCGGCAAGCTGGATCTGTCCGATGTGGCGCTGGGCGACAGCATTGCCGTGAACGGCGTCTGCCTTACGGCGGTGGAGCTGCCGGGGGATGGTTTCGTCGCCGATGTATCCCGGGAGACCTTGTCCCTCACCTCCCTGGGGGAACTTGCCGGCGGCAGCCCGGTGAATCTGGAAAAGGCCCTGACCCTGGCCAGCCGCCTGGGCGGGCATCTGGTGAGCGGCCATGTGGATGCTTTGGGTAAGGTGATTTCCCGTGAGGAAGACGCCCGTTCCGTGCAGTTCGTCGTCGAAGCGCCAGCGGAGCTGGCCAAATACATTGTGCACAAGGGCTCCATCACCGTAGACGGGGTCAGCCTGACGGTCAATGGCGTCAATGGCGCCCGCTTCGAGCTGAATATCGTGCCGCACACCCTCCAGGAAACCATCATGGGCAGCTACCGGCCGGGCAGCAAGGTGAACCTGGAGGTGGATCTTGTGGGCCGCTATCTGGAGCGCCTGCTACTGGGCGACAAGGCGGCGGAGCCGAAGGCAAAGGAAGTGACCCGGGATCAGCTGCGCAAGGCCGGGTTCATCGAAAGCTGATGGGCGTCGGCAAGTGTGCGCAGCAGCAAGCCTGCTGCGCGGTCTGCCGAATCGGCGCAGGCGATGACGCCATCCTCATGCCCGCCCATGCTGAAGAGCAATTCCCCGCGGTATTCCCGGTTTTGCAACAGGGTTTGGATACACCCCGCCATTTCCGGGGTGCCGTACTCTATTGAGGGATCCGTAATCGGCAATCCCAGTTTTTCCGCCTGCCGCCAGATGATTGGGCTGTGCACATGAAATACGGTGGCAACGGGCGGCAGCGCCCGGTAGACCGCACCATGCGACATGGCTTCGGAAGAAGGTCTGCAAGGGCCGGTTGAGTGCAAGCTGTTGGTTTCAATGTTGAATTCCGTTACCAGTGAGAAATGTTCCGGACCCAGTTGTGGCAGGGCGCTGGTTTGGGTGCAGGTGATGATGAAGCCCTCTTTGCTGCGCAGGCTGAGATTGCCCCAGGCGTAGCCCTGATAGCGTCCCGGCTCCTGTCCCAGCAGCCCGGTTTGGCGCAAAATGGGAAACCAGCCCCGCAGTTCCGCGGTTTCCTCCCCGGGCAGGGCGGGAGCGTGGCTATGGTCGAGATGGAACTTGATGACTCCTTCCCCGGCATGGTTCATGATAGAATCTCCCGCTTCTCTTGAATTACTTGAATTACCATTGCAATGGCACTGAATACTACAGAAGAAATCATCGAAGATCTGCGCCAGGGCAAGATGGTCGTCATCATGGACGATGAGGATCGGGAAAACGAGGGCGATCTGGTAATCGCGGCGGACAAGGTCACTCCTGAATCCATCAACTTCATGGCCAAGTATGGCCGTGGGCTGATCTGTCTTACCCTTACCAAGGAACGCTGCCAGCAACTGCGCCTGCCGTTGATGGTGAATGCGGCGGATCAGCTGGAGTCCACCAACTTCACCCTTTCCATCGAGGCCGCCGAAGGCGTGACCACGGGGATTTCCGCAGCGGACCGGGCCATTACCATCCAGGCGGCGGTGAAGCCGGATGCGCGCCCGGAAGACCTGGTGCAGCCCGGGCATATCTTTCCCCTCATGGCCCAGCCCGGGGGGGTGCTGGTGCGCGCCGGACACACAGAGGCTGGTTGCGATCTGGCGCGCCTGGCGGGGCTGAGTCCGACCTCGGTCATCGTGGAGATCCTCAATGAGGATGGCACCATGGCGCGCCGCCCGGATCTCGAGGTTTTCGCCAGGGAGCATGACCTGAAAATTGGCACCATCGCCGATCTCATCGAATACCGGGTGCGTAACGAAAAAACCGTGGAGCGCGTCAATGAATGCCTGCTGCCCACGGTTGCCGGGGATTTCCGCGTGATTGCCTATCAGGATATCATGGACAATGAAGTGCATCTGGCCCTGGTGAAGGGTGTGGTCAAGGAAGATCAGCCCATCCTGGTGCGGGTGCATGTGCAAAACAGCCTGTGCGACCTGCTGGGCAGCACCCGCGCCGAGTGCGGCTGGCCGCTGCAAAACGCCATGAAGCAGATCGAAGCCGAGGGCAGCGGCATCGTGGTGATCCTGCGCAACCATGATACTGCAAGGGATCTGGTGCAGCGCATTCAGGCCTGCCAGCTGCATGGCGCCGATGCACCCGCGGCCGATCATGGGAAGGTGAAGGGCAAGGAACTGCGCACCTTCGGCGTGGGCGCGCAGATCCTCACGGATCTGGGGGTAAAGAAGATGCGCGTGATGAGCGCGCCCAAGCATTTGCATGCCCTGGCCGGTTTTCACCTGGAAGTTACCGAATTTGTAGATTTTGCGCTCCCTGAAGAAGAGAGCGAGTGAGGCGAATATGAGCATCAAGACCATCGAGGGAAACCTGATTGCCAAAGGCGGACGCTTTTGTCTGGTAGTGGCGCGCTGGAACAGTTTTGTGGTGGACAGCCTGGAAGCCGGCGCCATCGACACCCTCAAGCGCCATGGAGCCAGTGAAGAGGATATCAATATCGTGCGTGTACCCGGCGCGTTTGAAATGCCCGTGGCTCTGGACAAGCTGGCCGCCAGCGGCAACTATGATGCGATCATTGCCCTGGGCGCCGTGATCCGTGGCGGTACGCCCCATTTCGAATATGTGGCGGGAGAGGCGGTCAAAGGCATGGCCCAGGCTTCCCTGAATCATGGTGTGCCCATTGCCTTTGGCTTGCTTACCGTCGATACCATCGAGCAGGCCATCGAACGCGCCGGCACCAAGGCCGGCAACAAGGGCGGCGAAGCCGCTGCATCCGCCATCGAGATGGTCAGTCTGCTGCGCCAGTTGTGAGCAAAAAGCGCAGTAAATCCCGCCGTCTTGCCACCCAGGCCGTTTATCAATGGCAGGTCACCGGGGAAAACATGGGCAAGATCATCGAGGATTTTCTTATTGAACACCAAAACAGCAGCTTTCAGGTGGAATACTTCCGGGATCTGGTAAGCGGGGTGCCCGGCGAGCTGGAAGTGCTGGATACAGGCTTGCAGCCCTTGCTGGACAGGCCGGTGGAGGAGGTGGATCTGGTGGAACGCGCCATTTTGCGCCTGGGCGCCTACGAGCTGCTCAAGCATCCTGAAGTGCCTTACCGGGTGGTGATCAACGAGTGGGTGGAGCTGGCCAAGACGTTTGGCGCGGACAAGGGGCATCGCTACATCAATGGCGTGCTCGACAAACTGGCCCATGAGCTGCGCGCTGTAGAAATTGCCGCCCGCAAGCGTGGCTGAATTCGCTCTTATCCAGCGTTATTTTGCCGGGCTGTCTGCGCCGGGGAAGGATGTTCTACTGGGCGTGGGCGACGATTGCGCCCTGCTTCAGCCTCCGCCAGGAAGGCAGCTGGCCATGACCATGGACACTCTCATTGCCGGCAGGCATTTCCTTGTTGATGCCGATCCCCTTTCCCTGGGGCACAAATCCCTGGCGGTGAATCTCAGTGATCTGGCGGCCATGGGTGCGGAACCGGCCTGGGCGCTGCTGTCCCTTTCCCTGCCGAAAATCGATTCTGGCTGGTTGCAGGATTTCGTGCAGGGCTTCAAGACCCTTGCCGAACGCTTTGGCGTTCGGCTGGTGGGCGGAGATACCTGCCAGGGCGGGTTGAGCATCAGCGTACAGCTCACCGGCTTTCTGGAAGCGGATCACGCCATGCTGCGCTCCAACGCCAGGCCGGGCGATTTGGTCTATGTCACCGGTGCTCTGGGCGATGCGGCCCTGGCCCTGCGGCTTCTGCGCGCCGGGGAAGATCCAGGAGCATTGCGGCAACGACTGGAAATGCCGCAGCCGCGGGTCACTGAGGGCAGGGCGCTTGCAGTTGCGGGGGTGCGCTGCTGCATTGATCTGTCGGATGGTCTGGTGGGGGATCTGGGGCATGTTTGCCAACGCAGCCAGTGCGCCGCCCGCATCCAGGTGGATCGGCTGCCCTTGTCGCCCGCAATGGCATCCCATGTGCGGGCAACCGGCGACCTGACTCTTGCCCTTGCCGGTGGAGATGACTACGAACTCTGTTTCACTCTTCCCGCCGCCGCCCGGCAGCGGGTGGAAAAGCTGCCTTTTCCTTGCACCTGCATCGGTGAAATTCTTCCCGGACAGGGGGTGGCGCTGGTGCGTGAAGACGGCGGCAGTCTGCCATTGCCTTCTGCCTGGGAGCATTTTTCCACATGAGGAAGCTGCCCCCGCCCGACCTGAAAAACCCGGTGCATTTCCTTGCGTTTGGCTTTGGTTCCGGGTGCGCCCCCGTCGCGCCCGGTACCTGGGGCACACTGATGGCGGTGCTGCTGTATTTGCCCTTGTCCCTGCTGCCTCTGTTTTTCTATGTGCTGGCTACCGGGGTGGTTGCGGCGGTGGGGATCTGGCTGTGTGGGCGAACTGCGGCGGATCTGGGCGAGCATGATCATCCGGGCATCGTTTGGGACGAGTTCGCCGGTTTCTTCGTCACCATGATTGCGGCGCCTCCCGGCTGGCAATGGGTGGTTGCCGGATTCTTGCTGTTCCGCCTCTTCGATATCTGGAAGCCCTGGCCCATCCGGGTGCTGGATCGCCGTGTCGGCGGCGGCCTGGGGATCATGGTGGATGATTTGCTGGCAGGCGTCTATGCCCTGATCGTATTGCAGTTGGCGCAGCGGACGCTTACATGATGAGATGGATCACATTATTGTTTTTATTTACTGTTTCTGCGGGATTATTTGCGGTAGAAAGGTTGCAGGTGGTGGCGCTTTTCCCCGGCAAGGCCATGCTCTCCATCGATGGTGAGAACCGCTTGCTAAAGGTTGGCGAGCGCAGTTCTGAAGGCGTGCTCCTGGTGAGCGCAAATTCAAATGAAGCCGTGATCGAGGTGAATGGAGACCGCCAGACCCTGGCCCTGGGCAAGGGGGTGGCCGCCCGCTACAAAACGCCGCAAGCGACCCGCTTGCGCATTGTTCTTGGCAATGATGGCGCCTATTCCGTGCAAGGCGCAATCAATGGCCATTCCGTACCCATGGTTGTGGATACAGGTGCAAATACGGTTGCGTTGAGCGCAAGTCAGGCTGCGCGTATTGGCCTGGATTACCGCCGTGGTGGCCAGCAGGTGTTGGTGCAGACCGCTTCCGGCGTGGCCAGGGGTTATGCTCTCAATTTGTCCAGGGTGCGGGCGGGGAACATAGAGCTGCATCATGTCGCCGCCGTGGTGATTGAAGGGGAACTGCCGGAAAAGGTATTGCTGGGGATGAGTTTTCTTTCCAGATTACATATTCAAAACAAAGGGAACTTGATGGTTCTTACCAAGTCACATTAACTTTTTGCGTCATTAACGGAACTCCGGGATTACAACAAATCATGAAAAAAACAATCGCAGTGCTGACCCTGGCTCTTTTTCTCGGCGGCTGCGCCCACCAGTGGCTCGGGCAAAATGCTGCCGGTGATGGCGCGGAAGTGATCAAAAGCGCCAATGACAAGCGACAGTACGAATACCTGGTGTTGCCAAACCGCATGCGGGTGTTGCTGGTTTCCGATGCCCAGGCGGACAAGGCGGCTGCCGCCATGACCATTGCCGTGGGCAGCACCAGCAATCCGCCTGGAAGAGAGGGCCTGGCGCATTTCCTGGAGCATATGTTGTTCATGGGTACGGAGAAATACCCGGATGTGGATGAATATTCCTCGTTCATCAAACGCAACGGCGGCAGTGACAACGCCTTTACCGCCAGCAACATGACCACCTATTATTTCGATATCAAGGCGGAGCAACTGGAGCCCGCCTTGGATCGCTTCGCCCAGTTTTTCATCGCCCCCCTGTTCGATGCCAAATATGTGGAGCGGGAAGCCAATGCAGTGCATTCGGAGTACCAGCTCAAGCTCAAGGAAGACGCCCGCCGCATCAATGCCGCCGAAAAACGCAGCTATAACCCGGCAAGTCCCCATGCGCGTTTTTTCGTTGGCAATCTGGACAGCCTTTCCGACCGTCCGCACAGCAAGATTCGTCATGATCTCATCGACTTCTACAACAAATACTATTCCGCGAACATCATGGGATTGACCGTGGTGGGGAAAGAGTCCCTGCCGGAATTGCGTACCTGGGTGGAAGAAAAATTTGCTGCGGTGCCTGACAACGATGCGCGCCCGGACAACCCGGAAGCGGGGGAGCTGCTGTATCTTCCCTCGCAGCTGCCGGTAAAGGTGGCTGTGGTGCCGCTGAAGAAACTGCACAGGCTGACCCTGAATTTCCCTATTCCTTCCCAGCGGGCCAACTACCAGGCCAAACCCGTCAGCTATCTGGCCCACTTCATCGGTGATGAGGGCCGGGGCAGCCTGCATGGCTTGCTGCGGGAAAAAGGCTGGATCACCAGCCTCAGCGCCGGCGGGCAGAACCTGGATGATGTGCAGGGGGTGTTCAGCGTCAATATGGAGCTGACCGAATCCGGCGTCCGGCATGTGCCGGAGATCGTCCGCTATCTGTTCCAGTACATCGATCTTCTGCGCAGCGAAGGCATAGAACGCTGGCGTTTCGAGGAGCTGCGGCGAAAATCCGAGCTGGATTTCCGCTTCGAGGAAAAAATGCCCGCCGCCAGCTACGCCACCGTGCTTTCCGCCAAACTGCTGCATTATCCGCCCCGGGATCTGTTGCGGGCCGGCAAGGTGGCGCAGACCTGGAATCCGCAATTGCTGAAACAACTGCTGGGCTATCTGCGTCCGGAGAATATGGCCATGACCCTGGTGGATCCGGCGCTGAAAACCGATGCCGTGGAACCCTACTACCAGGTTGCCTATAGCGCCGGAAAGATGCCGCAGGCGTGGCTGGCCCAATGGCGGCCGGAATCGGCGACGCCGAAGCTGGCCCTGCCGCAACCCAACCCGTTCCTGCCGGAAAAGGTGGAGCTCAAAACCCTGGCGCAAAATAGCGAGGTTCCCGTGGCGCTGGAGCAGGAATCCGGCCGCTCCCTGTGGTATCAGCAGGATGTGCAGTTTGGCGTACCCAAGGCGGTGTTCATGCTTGCCCTGGAAATGCCCGATGCCCGGGGTACGGCAAAGAAAGCCGTGAGCCTTTCCCTGCTCGTGGATCTGGTCAAGGACCAGCTCAATGCCTGGTCCTATCCGGCGCAGCTGGCGGGGCTGGGCTATTCCATTACTCCTACCATGGAAGGGCTGACCCTGTTCATCTATGGTTATGACGAGAAGCAATCCGTATTGCTGGAAAAGGTGCTGGCCGCCCTGAAGAACCCGGATTTGCCGGAAGACAGATTCAAACTCTACAAGGACAAGCTCAAACGCAGTCTGGCCAACCAGGCGCTGGAGCGTCCCTATATACAGCTTCTGGGGGAGCGCAGCCGCCGTTTGCTCAGCCCCTCCTGGAGTCCCGCACAGAAACTCCAGGCCCTGGAGCATCTGGGCAGGGAAGAGGTGCGGGTCTATGCCAGCCGCCTGTTCGATCAGGTGGAAGCCAGGGTGCTGGCGTATGGAAACATTACTATAAAAGAAGCCGAGGCCATGCATGCCGTGCTGAACAAGGAGTTGTTGTCTGCCTCCCGTCTGACCGATGTTCCCGAGCCCAGCCTGAAAATCATTCCCAAGGGCGCGACCGAGCGCTACCGTTACGAAGTGGACCATCCGGATTCCGCCGTGGTCATCAACTACCAGGGCAATGGAAAACGCATTGCCGAGCAGGCCCGTTGGCGGCTTTTGGGGCATATCCTGGCCAGTCCTTTTTTCAATTCCCTGCGCACGGAACAGCAGTTGGGCTATGTGGTGGCCGCGGGTTTCAGCGAGATGGAGAACCTGCCGGGCATGTTGTTCCTGGCGCAATCCTCGGTGGTTTCTGCTGATGAACTGCAAAAGCGCATGGAAACCTTCGTCAAGGAATATGCCCGGGTGTTGCAGGATATGGATGAGGAAGAATTCCGCAGCCACCAGGCGGGCCTCCTGGCCGAGCTGTTGAAAAAGGACGATATGATGCTGGTTCGTGCGGCCCGCTATCTGGACAATCTGGAACGGGAGCAGTACAGCTTCGATTTCAAAAAACGTGTGGCGGAGGCCGTCAGGGGGGTGGACAAGGCGGAACTGCTGGCCTTCTATCGGCAGAACCTGTTGCAGGAGCCGAGGCGGCTGGTGGTGTATTCACCGGGCACCCGGAATAATCCCCGGAAATAGGGCTTTTACTGATATAAATGGCGTGCCGGAGTGATTACAATTACGCCATCTTTTCTTAGACCTGAATCGAAATGGATGCGGACCAGTTACGTCTGATATTGCTCCTGGCCGGTATGGTGCTGGTGGTGGTGATCTACCTGTGGGACAGGTACAAGCGCTCCCGTTCCCGCCTGAAGGGGCTTTCCCTGCGCCAGGCGCGCCGGGTGCAGCGGGAACTGGCGCAAGACGCCGGAGACGTGGAGGAGGATGTCCCCAGTTTCAGTGCGGTGGTTCAAAACGAGGCGGCGGAAAAGCCGGACCATGAGCCAGCGCTGGTTCCCGAACCCATAGAGCATGCAGCGCCGGAAATCCAGCCGCAAGGGGTTGCCATGGAACCGCAAGCAGGGTTCAGCGCCAGCGCCGAAGACGACTACCTGCACGCGGATCCTGCCGAGCGTGAGAAACTGCCGCAAATGGTGGTGCAGATTGCCCTGGTCAAAAAGGAAGGAGACTTCCAGGGGGCGGATATCCGGGCGGCGATGGAAGAGGCCAACCTGCAACCGGGCGCCATGAGCATCTATCATCGCCACGACAGCCGTTATCCTGACCGGGTGTTGTTCAGCGTCGCCAATATGGTCAATCCCGGGCATTTTCCGTTGCAGGAAATGGATGGCTTCACCACCCCCGGGTTGTTGTTGTTCACCCAGTTGCCCGGTGTGAGGGACGGTATGGAAATCTATACCGACATGCTCTATGCGGCCAATCAGCTTGCGGGCATTCTGGGCGGTGTGTTGCAGGATGAAACCCATAGTGTTCTGAGCAAGCAGACCATACAGCACACCAGGGACGCCATCATGGAACATCGCCGCAAGCTGCGTCTGGCCAAACGCAACAAATGACCCGCAAGGACGTCCAAGCGCAGATTGAACAACTGCGCCAGCAGATCAACTACCACAATTACCGCTACTATGTACTGGACGACCCGGAGATCCCGGACAGCGAGTATGACCGTCTCATGCGTGAACTCCAGGCCCTGGAAGCGGAACACCCGGAACTGATTACCCCTGATTCCCCCACCCAGCGCGTCGGCGCCCGGCCCCTGAAGGAATTTGCCGAGGTGCGCCATGCCGTGCCCATGCTGTCCCTGGGCAATGCCTTTAGTGATGAAGAGGTGGCGGATTTCGATGAGCGGGTGCGCAAGTTGCTGAAAGAAGAACATATCGAATACGCTGCCGAACCCAAGCTGGATGGACTGGCCATCAACCTGCGTTACGAGGGGGGCGTTCTGGTGCAGGGCGCGACGAGAGGCGATGGTCACCGGGGCGAGGATGTCACCAGCAATGTGCGCACCATAGGCGCCATACCCCTGCGCCTGCTGGGGGACGACTGGCCCCGGGTGCTGGAGGTGCGCGGTGAAATTTTCATGCCCAAAAAGGGTTTCGAGGAGCTGAACCGGCGCGCCCGGAACAAAGGTGAAAAGACCTTCGCCAATCCCCGCAATGCCGCAGCCGGCAGCCTGCGCCAGTTGGATCCGAAGATTACCGCCACCCGGCCCCTGTCCTTCTACGCCTACGGCTGGGGCGAACTTTCCGTGGAGCGCCTGGCGGACAGCTATAGCGCATCCCTGGCGGTGTTGAAGGCGCTGGGCTTGCCGGTCTCTCCCGAACAGAAGGTCGTGCAGGGGCTGGCGGGCTGTTTGGGCTATTTTCATGCCATGGCGAACAAGCGTGATGATCTGGAATATGAAATCGACGGCGTGGTGTTCAAGGTCAATGACCTGGACCAGCAGGAGCGGCTGGGCTATGTGTCCCGCGCGCCCCGCTGGGCCATTGCCCGCAAGTTTCCCGCCCAGGAGGCGTTGACGGTGGTGAAGGATGTGGAGTTCCAGGTGGGGCGCACCGGCGCGGTCACCCCGGTGGCGCGCCTGCAGCCCGTGGAAGTGGGCGGCGTGGTGGTGCGCAACGCCACCCTGCACAACATGGATGAGGTGCGCAAGAAGGATGTGCGCATCGGCGATACCGTGTATGTGCGTCGCGCCGGGGATGTGATTCCGGAGATCGTGCGCGTACTGCCCGAACGCCGGCCCGAGGACGCCAGGGAAGTGGTGCTGCCCGCCCATTGCCCGGTGTGTGGCTCTGATATCATCAAGCCTGAAGGCGAAGCCGTGGCCCGCTGCACCGGCGGCCTGTTCTGTCCCGCCCAGCGCAAGGAGGCCATCAAGCACTTTGCCTCCCGGCGCGCCATGGATATCGAAGGCCTGGGCGACAAACTGGTGGAGCAACTGGTGGATCAGGAGCTGATCCACGATCCGGCGGACCTGTACAGTCTGACCAGGGAACAGCTCACAGGACTGGAGCGCATGGGGGAAAAATCCGCGCAAAACCTTCTCGATGCACTGGCGCGCAGCAAGGAAACCACCCTGGCGCATTTTCTCTATGCCCTGGGCATCCGTGAAGTGGGTGAGGCCACCAGCCAGACCCTGGCGCGGCAGTTCGGCAGCCTGGAAGCCCTGGAAAAAGCCACGGAGGAACAGTTGCAGGAAACGCCGGATATCGGCCCCGTCGTCGCTGCCCACATCGCCGCCTTTTTCCGCCAGCCCCATAACCGGGAGGTGATGGACAAGTTACGCAGGGCGGGTATCCACTGGCCGGATGTGCAAGGGCCTGGGGAAAAGGCGCTACCTCTGGCGAGCAAGACTTTTGTTCTCACCGGCAGTCTCAGCCGCCCCCGCAGCCAGATCAAGGCCGAACTGCAGGAGCTGGGCGCAAAAGTGACGGGCAGCGTGTCGAAAAAAACCGACTATGTGGTAGCTGGCGAGGCCGCAGGTTCCAAGCTGGAAAAGGCGCGGGAACTGGGAGTCACCATCCTCGATGAAGAGCAACTGAAGAGAATGCTGGCGGAAGGCAGTTGAACAGCAGTAAGAAGTGAGGAAGAACCAATGAAATACAGGCAAGCTTTTTCCATGGCCGCATTGGCGTTGCTGATGCTCTGCATGGGCAGCCCGGGGGCGGAGGAATCCGCCCCGGCACAGGAAAAAACCGCCGAGCAGGCGCCGCCCCCCGTGCCTGAAGCCTTGCAGAGCCCCAGGGCCACCATGGGCACCTTCCTGCATGCCATGAACGATATCAAACGTGGCAAGCCCGAGCGCATCGCCGACGCCATGCAGACCCTGGATCTGAGTGAGGTCAACGCCCTGGTGAAAAAGGAGCGGGGTGCCGACCTGGCCTGGATGCTGCTGGAAATCATGGACCGCAAGGAAGTGATCAACCTCAAGCGGATTCCCGACCGCAAGGAGGGTAAGGCCTGGGTGTTCGCCCGTTACCAGAACGGTGAGATACGCATCAGCCGGCAGGAGGATGGCCGCTGGCTGTTCGACCGGGAGACCATCGCTGCCCTGCCGGCGATTCTCGAAGAAGTGGCGAAGCACCAGCGTAAGGTGAAGAGTGCTGGTAATGAGCAATGGCTGCCCCTGCACATCCGCCTGCGCCAGCAATTGCCCGACTGGCTCAAGGGAGAGGCTTTCGTATTGCAGAACTGGCAGTGGCTGGGATTGCTGTTCATCGTTGCCCTGGGCGTCCTGCTGGATCGACTGGCGCAAATTCTGGTGCGTTTCGCCATGCAGCGTTGGCTGCGGCGTTTCCGGCAGGTGGCAAGACGCATTGAGGATGCCGACCGGCGCCTGCGTCCCCTGGGGCTGATGCTCATGGCCGCCGTGTGGTGGATCGGCATCCTGCTCCTTGGTCTGCCCGAGCCTGTACTGCTGGTGCTGTTGGTGGCGGTCAAGCTCCTGGCCAGCATTGCCGCTGTCTGGACTGCCTGGCGCCTGGTGGATGTAATCTCCGCCCTGCTGGCGGAAAAGGCCGCGGCTACCGACAACCGGGTGGATGATGTGCTGGTGCCCATGGTAAGGCGTACCCTGAAGATCTTCATTGCCGTGGGCGGCATCATCTTCATTGCCGACAACCTGAATATCGATGTCACCGGTTTGCTGGCGGGTCTGGGACTGGGCGGACTGGCTTTCGCCCTGGCGGCCAAGGATCTGGTGCAGAACTTCTTCGGCTCCATCACCGTGCTCATGGACCGCACCTTCACCGTGGGCGACTGGATCATCGTAGGTGACATCGAAGGCAGCGTGGAAGAGATGGGCTTTCGCAGCACCCGTATCCGCACCTTCTACCACTCCCTGGTCACCATTCCCAATTCCCGCTTCATCACCGCCGACGTGGACAATATGGGCGCGCGCCGTTACCGGCGTTACAAGCAAAAATTCGGCATTACGTACGACACCCCGCCGGAAAAGATCGAGGCATTTTGCGAAGGTCTGCGCGAGATCGTGCGTCAGCACCCCTATATGCGTAAGGACTATTTCCAGATCTGGTTCAATGACCTGGGCGACAGCGCCCTGGAAATCCTCATTTATGTATTCTGGCAGACCCCCGACTGGACCACGGAGCTGCGCGAGCGCCATCGCTTCCTTCTCGACGCCATGCGCCTTGCGGATGCGCTGAATGTGGAATTTGCCTTTCCCACCCAGACCATCCATCTGCAGCAGGCGGAGAGTCCGGCGGAGCAGGGCGCGTCTCCTTCTCTGGAAGAAGCACGGGAAATTGCGCGACGCATCGCAAAGGGCGGATCCCCGGCATGAGCGAAATCGAAGACCTGCAAATCCGGTTCAGTTTTCAGGAAGACAGCCTGCAGGAACTGAACATCACCGTTGCCCGCCAGCAGACGGAACTGGAACTTCTGCGCCGGGAACTGCTCAGATTACAGGAGCGCCTTTTGGAGCTGGAACGCAATCAGTCCGGGGGTGGCGAGGGCGGCGGGCCGGAACTGCCGCCGCATTACTAAACCAGGTGGATTAAGACGCTTTGGTTCTTCGTTATGGAGAAGAACCGGAACAATAGTGCTGCTTCCTGGGGGCGGGCCGGAACGTGATTTCAGGTCATGCTTTGCCTTGCCCCTGCATTGATTTGACCCACCACAAGGTTGCCCCGGCTACGGAAGCCGGCATGGCAGCAAAGTTGACCAGCGGAATCATCATCAGCAAATTGGCGCCCGCGCCAAAGGCCCAGGTCTGAAAAGGGCGCTGGCGCAGAATGCGGCGCTGTTCCGCCGGGCGCAGGTGATAGTTGCCCATGGGGTAGTCCACATATTCGATGCTCAGAAACCAGAACCCCAGCAGCAGCCACAACACGGATCCCACGGCATTGAGGCCGGGGATGATCATGAGGATCAAAACCGGCACGGCGCGCAGCGCAAAGTACCAGATCTTTCCCAGCTCGCCGGTGATGGCGGGGATGATCTCCGCCATGACGCTGCCACTGTGGTCTTCGGGCAGTTTTCCGGTAAGCGCCTTTTCCACTTGGGCTGCAAGTATGCTGTTGAAGGGAGAGGCGATCAGATTGGCCACCAGGGTGAAGCTGTAGAAAGCGATCACCAGATAAGTGAGGGCGAATAGAGGCCAGAGCAGCCATTCCAGATAGCGCATCCAGCTGTCTGGCGGCAGCGCCCAGTTGATGAATTCCTCAAAATAGATAACGCCGATCCAGGCCGTAAGGCCGAAAATAAGAATGTTGATCAGCAACGGTGCAAAAACATAGCGCCGCAGCCCCGCTCGAAAAAGCAGAACGAGGCCATGAAGGGGCATGAGGAAGGAGGAAAAGAGAGAGGTGGCAGGCATGGCTTGGAAGATGCTCCGGGTTTTGGATATGGAATGCGGGTTTATTATTTGATTGTTTGTGTAAACCAGTTTTTCAGCATGCGTTTTTCGATGCTCAGGGGGTTGTTGGCATTGAAGCGCATGCTGGCGGCGCTTCCCGGCGGCATGCTTTTGAGGCTTTCGCTGCCTTGTTTCAGTATATTTCCGTTGCTGTCCAGCAGGCGGTATTGAAACTGTATTTTTGCAGGATACATGTCTTTTACCACCCGGATATCGGAGTATCCCCGGAGGGTGTCGGAGGTGCGTAGGTAGCCGGCAAGATCCAGGTCGGTCACGGTCATTTCCAGTTTTTGGCCGTTCGGCAGGGAGGCGGCCAGTTTTTGCAGGTAGGTTTCCAGCTCAGTGAAGACTTGTTTCCGGAACTGTTCCTGGGTGCCGATGGCCGCCTTGATGTCCTTGTAGCTTGCGGGGTCTGACCAATTGATGGTGGCGCTGCCTCCGGCGATTGTGGCGGTGGGGATGAACAGCAGGCCGATAACGAAGGGCAAGAGAATCTTCATGTTTGGTCACCAGTGGGGCATTGTAATCATGCTGGTTAGGCAGGCCCGGGCAAGAGAGGTTCCCTGCCGATGATACACGGATCTTGCCAGGCGTGAGGGCTGATGGAAATGCAGGAATTTCCTGTGGCGGGCGCCCGCCTGTACAGCCGGGTGCAGGCGCTCGAATCACAGGTAGAGAAAACCCAGGATGACCAAGCCCAGAATCAGCCGGTAAATGGCGAAAGGCGCCATGCCCACACGTTCGATATAGCGCAAAAAGAAGTGAATGGTTGTATAGGCGGCGATAAATGACAGCAGGACTCCCAGGCCCAGATCCTGCCAGTGTACGGTTTCCTGTGTGGAAAACAGATCCTTGCCCACCCACAGCACGGAAGCCAGGATGGTGGGTATTGCCAGCAGAAAGGAAAAGCGTGAAGCGGCCTCCCTGGTATAGCCCAGCATCAGGGCCGCGGCCATGGTGATGCCGGAGCGGGAAGTGCCCGGGATCAGGGCAATGGCCTGGGCAACGCCGATGAACAGGGCGTGCTTGAAGTTCATTTTGCCGATTTCCCGGTTGCGCCGGGAATAGCGATCCGCCCACCACAGCAGCAAGCCGATGATAATGGTGGTGGTTGCGATAATCAAAGGCGCACGTAGCTGATGCTCAACTAGATCATTGATTAGAACTCCTATCAGGATAGCTGGAACGGTAGCTAGCATAACTGCCCACCCCAAACGGCTGTTGGGTGTGGGTGTTCCACCCGCAACAAGTGATATAAACCAATCTTTTCCTATCAGTGCGATCTCCCTGCGAAAGTACCAGACTACGGCGAGAAGAGTACCCAGATGTACGGCCAGATCAAAGGCCAGCCCCTGGTCTGCATAGCCCAACACATAGGGCGCCAGAATCAGGTGAGCGGAGCTGGAAATGGGGAGAAATTCCGTGAATCCCTGGATCAGCGCCAGAAGAACGATCTGTATCAATTCCATGATGGCTTGTTCTGTTTGTGGAAGAAAAAATCAGGCAGCATCATACGCTTCCCGGCGACAGTTGAAAAACCTGAATGCGGGCGCTGCGTGTATGGACTCCGTAGCAACGGCGGCGATAAAACCATCACTGGCCAGGAAATGCTGGCAGCGAATCGCGTCAATGGCTACCGGGGCGTCGAAAATTCCTCGTCCCATGGCTTTCTGGCGGGCTTCCATGGCTGTCCATCGTTGAAAGAACAGTAGTTGCTGGCTGGCGGCGGATGGCGGCTTTTCCGATTTTTCAGAAAACATCCGTTTGGCGATTTTCCCGGCATATTTCAACGTGCGGATTTTCTCCACATCCACTCCCACAGGATGCCGGCTGCGGATGGCCAGCAGCGCCAGGTTCTGGCTATGGGAAAGGTTGAATTGCAGCGGGTGGTTGTTAAGGTGGGGTTTCCCATTGCTGGCGGTGAAAAACTCGAGTCCGGCCGGATCCTCATTCAGATATGAGGCGAGAATGCTGCGCAAATGAAAGCGGGCGCTCAGATAGCGGCGGGCGGGCAGGAGGCGTTTGATCGAGGCAAGCCGTTGTTTTTCCGCCTGGCTCAACAGCGCCATCCCCGCGGGTGGATCGAAGTCCAGCGGGAAGCGCCAGACATGAACCTCTTCGTTCGTCAGGGTATTCGGCTTGACGAAGGAGCGTTCTGACCAATGGGGTGCATGCATTTTCAAGATAGATGTATGGATGGTTTGAATAGTGGGGAATTGCTGAATCCGAGCTGCAACAAGTGTATCATTTCCCGCCATGCGAAAAACCATCGTTTCCCGTCCGGCAGCGGCGTCAGGGGAAGGGCTGCCGGGCCTGCATCCTGTTCTTTGCCGGGTCTATGCAAGCCGAGGCGTGCGGAGCCTGGCCGAGCTCGATCTTGGGCTGGACGCCCTGCTGCCGGTGAAGTTGATGGATGGAGCCGCGCAGGCGGCGCAGCTGATTTTCCAGGCAATTGAAGAGGGGCAACGCATCCTGGTGCTCGGCGATTTCGATTGTGATGGCGCCACCAGTACCGCCCTGTGCCTTCTTGCGCTGCGCGCCATGGGGGCGGAAAAAGTGGATTATCTGGTGCCCAACCGCTTTGAGTATGGCTATGGGTTGACCCCGGAGATTGTCGAGCTGGCGATGCAGAATGCGCCGGATCTGATCATTACCGTGGACAATGGTGTTTCCAGTGTGGATGGCGTGGCCGCCGCCAATGCATATGGCATCAAGGTTATTGTCACGGATCACCATTTGCCCGGCCCGGTGCTGCCGGAAGCGGCCGCCATGGTCAATCCCAACCTTCCCGGCAATGCTTTTCCGGAGAAATCCATAGCTGGCGTGGGCGTCATCTTCTATGTACTGCTGGCCTTGCGCGCCCTGTTGCGGGAGCAGGGATGGTTCGAGGCGCGGGTGGAGCCGAACATGGGGGATTACCTGGACCTGCTGGCCCTGGGCACGGTCGCCGATGTGGTTCCCCTGGAGCGTAACAACCGCATCCTGGTGCACCAGGGCCTGGCGCGCATCCGCAGTGGTCGCTGCCGCCCCGGTATCGCGGCCTTGCTGGAAGTGGCCGGACGCAATCAGCAACAGGTGCGGGCGGCGGATCTTGGCTTTGCCGTAGCGCCACGATTGAATGCCGCCGGTCGCCTGGATGATATGTCGATTGGCATCGAATGCCTGCTGGCGGAAGACCCGGCTGTTGCCAGGGTTCTGGCGGAAAAGCTGGATCAGCTCAACTGTGAACGCCGCCGCATAGAAGACGGCATGCGCCGCCAGGCGGAGGAATTGCTGGAGCAGGTGCTGGTGAAAGAGGCGGATCTTCCCTACGGGCTTTGTTTGTACGACGACAGTTGGCACCAGGGAGTGATCGGCATTCTGGCGTCGCGCATCAAGGATCGCTATCACCGGCCGGTGATTGCCTTTGCCCCTGGTGAAGATGGTGAGATAAAAGGCTCCGCCCGGTCCGTTCCGGGACTGCATATCCGTGACGTGCTGGATGAGATTGCCGCCGCCTCGCCAGGTCTGCTGTCCAGATTTGGCGGCCACGCCATGGCCGCGGGCCTGACCCTGGCCGCCCATCGTCTGGAGGAATTCCGGGTGTTGTACGACAAGGTGGTGTGCAAGCAGCTTGGCGGGAAAGGGCTTGAAGCCGTGCTAGCGTCCGATGGGGAAATTCCGCCCCAAGACATGAGCCTGGAGCTGGCTCGTCTCGTGGCTCAGGGCGGCCCCTGGGGGCAAGGATTTCCCGAACCGGTTTTTCATGGCGAGTTCGAGGTGGTTCAGCAGCGCCAGTTGCAGGACAAGCATTGGAAGCTGGTGGTGCAGCCCAGGGGCGGCGGCAGGCTTGTGGACGCTATTGGTTTCAATCAGGTGGTTGCCTGTCCGCCGCCCTTGCCGGACATCCTGCTGATCGCCTACCAATTGGATGTTAACGAGTTCCGTGGCAATATCAATCTGCAATTGCGCATTGTGTATATGGAGGCGGCATGAGAGAAGTGGACGAAGACGGCCTGGCCATTCGCCCCAACAAAACCCAGTTGAAACGCGAGCGGGCCCGGTTGCAGCAACTGGTGGTGGATATCATCAACCTGGGCGAAGGAGAACGCGCCAAGCTGGGGCTGGATGACCAATTCCTCGCCGGGGCGCGGCGCGCTTCCGCCATGAAAGCTTCCAGCGGCCGCAACCGGGAAATCAAATACCTGACCAAGTTATTGCAGAAACAGGATCTGGAATCCATTGGTAAATGGTTCGATAGCAGAAACAGCAAGCACTCTGAAGAGAACCGGCATTTCCATGCATTGGAGAAATGGCGTGACCGCCTGGTCTCCCAGGGAGATGCGGCATTGCAGCAATATCTGGAAGCCTTTCCCCATACGGATCGCCAGCAAATTCGCAGCCTGATTCGTAGTGCTGTCAGGGAAAAGGATACCGGCAAGCCAGCGGGTGCGGGGAAAAAACTGTTCCGCATATTGCGGGAAAATGCAGCAGAATCTCCGGAATCTGCTAACTTGTAAGCTCAATAAGCTCGACAATGAACAATAATGATGATGCCAAGCCAACCCAGACCCGTATTCCTCAATCTGTTTCAGATCCGCTTGCCCGTTGCCGGAGTCATGTCCATTGCCCATCGTATTGCGGGGGTGCTGCTGTTTCTGGCGATCCCTTTTGCTATCGCGCTGTTGTCCCTTGCGCTGGCGGACGAGAAAGGCTTCTTCCAGACGCAGGCGTTGTTGCAGCAGCCATTGACGCAAATGGGCTTACTGTTGCTGCTATGGGCGCTGAGCCATCATTTTCTTGCGGGCATACGCTATCTGCTGATTGATATTCACCTGGGTGTGCAGGCCCCCAGGTATCGCCACACGGCATGGGCGGTGCTGATCGCCGCGCCCGTACTGGCTGTGCTGCTGTTGTGGGGGCTGTCATGAGCCGCCATCTGTCCGGTTTTCGCGCCTGGATGTGGCAGCGCGCCAGCGCCATCTATCTGGCGGGGTTTCTCGTTTATACCCTTGGTTACCTGATTGTTGCGCCTCCTCTTGATCACCAGGCGCTGAAGAGCTGGTTGGGCGGCTCGGGCATGTGGCTGGCGACGGCATTGTTTTTCCTTGCCTTGTTGCTGCATGCATGGATTGGCGTACGGGATGTCATTCTGGACTACATCGGGCCGGCGGGCTTGCGCCTCGGTATATTGGCGGCGGTGTTTTTGTTTTTGCTGGTCTGCGGGCTGTGGGTTCTTTCGATACTGATGGGCGTACTATGAATCTGATACGAAGAAATTTTGATGTGCTCATCATTGGCGCCGGTGGCGCCGGATTGAATGCGGCAGTGCAACTGGCGAAGGCGGATATGCGGGTGGCGGTGGTGTCCAAGGTTTTCCCCACGCGCTCCCATACGGTGGCCGCCCAGGGGGGAGTCAATGCGGCCCTGGGGAATGTGAACGATGACAGTTGGCATTGGCATATGTTCGATACTGTCAAGGGTTCAGATTATCTTGGCGACCAGGACGCCATCGAATTCATGTGCCGGGAAGCCATCCCCACGGTGTATGAGCTGGAGCACAATGGCGTGCCCTTTTCCCGTCTGGACAGCGGCAAGATCTATCAGCGGCCCTTTGGCGGGCAAAGCCGTGGTTTTGGCAAGGAGCAGGCGAGCCGTACCTGTGCAGCGGCGGATCGCACCGGCCATGCCATTTTGCACACGCTCTACCAGCAGAACATCAAGGCCCGCAGCCATTTCTTCACGGAGTATTTCGCCATTGATTTGTTGCAGGATGCAGAAGGCGGCGTGACGGGGGCGCTGGTGATGGATATTGCTTCGGGCGAACCCATGATCCTGAATGCCCGTGCAACCCTGCTCGCCACCGGCGGCTGCGGCCAGGTTTTCCGCACCACCAGCAATGCGCATATCAATACCGGTGACGGAATGGCCATGGCCTTGCGCGCCGGCGTGCCTTTGCAGGATATGGAGTTCTTCCAGTTTCATCCTACCGGCGTCGCCGGGCGGGGGATGCTGATCACCGAAGCCTCGAGAGGCGAGGGTGGCTACCTCATCAACAGCGAGGGCGAGCGTTTCATGGAACGCTACGCGCCTGGTGCGAAAGACCTCGCCAGCCGCGATGTGGTGGCCAGAGCCATTGTCACCGAGGTGCGTGAAGGTCGCGGCTGCGGGCCGAACAAGGACTATGTGTTGCTCAAGGTCGATCACCTGGGGGAGGAAGTGGTTGCCAAGCGTCTGCCTGGGATTCGGGAGACCAGCAAGATCTTCCTGGGCGTGGATCCCGCCTTTGAACCCATCCCCGTATATCCTACCGCGCATTATGTCATGGGCGGAATTCCTTCCGACCGCTTCGGAAGAGTGGTGGCCCCTGCGCATCATGGGCCGGAAGAAGTGGTGCAAGGGCTGTACGCCGCCGGAGAATGCGCTTGCGTGTCCGTGCATGGCGCAAACCGCCTCGGCGGCAACTCCTTGCTGGATATTCTGGTGTTCGGACGTTTGTCCGGATTGGATATTCTGGAATATCTGGGGGAGCATCCTCGCCACCGCCTTACCGACAGCAGCAGTGAAGAGCGCGCCATGGCGCGCTTCCAGCGCTTTGACAAAGCGGGAGAGGGAATACCGGTGGCCGAACTGCGCCGCGAATTCCGCAAGGTCATGGAAGATCATGCCGGCGTTTTTCGCACGGATGAAATCATGCGGGAAGGTATGGACAGGGTCAGAGACATCCGCAGCCGCCTGGAGGATGTGCGTCTTGCGGATACCAGCCGCACCTTCAATACCGCCCGCATCGAGGCGTTTGAACTGGAGAACCTTATCGACGTGGGCATGTCCATTGTCACTTCGGCGCTCCATCGCCAGGAGAGCAGGGGCGCGCACTCCCGTCCGGACTATCCCGAGCGCGATGACAAGAACTGGATGCGCCACAGCCTGTATTTTCTTGCGGAAGACAGACTGGACTACAAGCCCGTGCGCACCAAACCCCTGAGTGTCGACAGCTTTCCGCCAAAGCCGAGGGTGTACTGATGGAATTTCAGATCTACCGTTTCAACCCGGATATTGATCAGGAGCCCTATATACAGTCTTTCACTGTAGAGGTGGAAAGGGGCATGATGCTGCGGGATGTATTGTTGGAGATTAAGCGCAGGGACGAATCCTTTGCTTTCCGTCATTCCTGTGGCGAAGGCGTTTGCGGTTCCGATGGCGTCAATGTCAACGGCAAGAATCAGCTGGCCTGTATCACACCGGTTGCCGACTATACAGATGATCCGGTGGTGATCCGTCCTCTTCCGGGCCGCCCGGTCATTCGGGATTTGGTGGTGGATATGAGCGATTTCTACCATCAGTACCATGCGGTCGATCCCTGGTTGAAACGCAAGGATCCGGTGCCCGAACAGGAGAACCTGCAAACCCCCGAGCAGCGCGCCAGGCTGGACGGGCTGTGGGAATGCATCCTGTGTGGTTGCTGCTCCACCTCCTGCCCTTCCTTCTGGTGGAATCCGCAGAAGTTTCTGGGGCCGCAGGCGTTGCTGTCGTCCTGGCGCTTTCTTGCGGACAGCAGGGACCAGGCGGAAGATGAACGCCTGAATGATCTGGATGGCCCTTACAAGGTATTTCGTTGCCATACCATCATGAATTGCGTGGATGCCTGCCCCAAACATCTGAATCCCACCCGGGCGATTGGCCATATTCGCAACCTGATGCTGAAAAAATCCGTGTGAGCAAGCTTCCTTTCAAGGAAAAGGAGCGGCTGAAATGGCAGTGCCGGCGGGGCATGCTGGAGCTGGACTGCCTGCTCGAGCATTTTTTGCATGAACACTATGATCAGCTGCCGGAACAGTTGCAGCGGGCCTTTCGTCAACTATTGCGGGAGGCGGATCCACATCTGTTCCACTGGTTGATAAACGCCCCGGAAGATGCGCCGGACAGATATCGCGAGTTGCTGCAGCAGATGCGAACCTGAGCGTCTTGCCAGTCCATCCTGGCGCCCTGAACGTGGTATGGATTGATGCCGGATCAATCAATTTGCCTGCGTCATTCCGGCGTATGCCGGAATCCAGCGCCATCAGGAAACTCGATCCCCGCCCATGCCGGGATGACGACTCGATTGGTGGCTGGGTGACCTGTCCGGACGAAAGCCCCTCCCTGGGCAACCGGGCTATAGCTGTTGTTGTTCCGGTTCTTTGGAGGCTTGCGGCGCCTCCACCTTGATGCCGCTCACATACAGGGCCAGTGCCTCGATTTCCAGTTCGGTCAGTTTGTTGGCGATGGTGTGCATGATGGTGTTGTCATTGGTTCTGACGCGTTCACCAAATGCGTGCAGCTGATCGGCGACATAGCGCTTATGCTGCCCCGCCAGGCGGGGTAGATCCTCGCTGCCTTCGCCGAATTCCCCGTGGCAGGATTTGCAAGCGGGAATCCCGGAATACTTGTTGCCTTTTTTGTACAGGTATTCACCCACGGCGAAAAAACCCTTGTCCCTTATGCGGTGTGACAATGCGGGTTTGGCGCTGAAATACTTTGCAAGGGCCTCGATTTCCTCATCCAGAAGGCCTTTCGTCATTTCATTCATGGTGTCGCTTTTGCGTTTTCCGTCACGGAAGTTTTTCAACTGCTTCACCAGATAGCGGTAGTTTTGCCCGGCCAGGCGCGGGTAGATGGCGCTGGAGGCTTCCCCCTCCGAGCCGTGGCATAGTTGGCATTTTTCCTTGATGATGGCTTTCGCCAGTTCCGGGTCGGCGGCGTTGACGCTCCAGGCGGTGGCCAGCAGGCCCAGGGTAAGCAGGGTCTTTTTCATTAGTGAATGTCCTCATAAGCAGATTTATGGGCGCAAATATACCATACAGTGGTGTGTTTGGAATGGCGGCAGATCCCTGATCCGAATAGGGTATAATTCCCGCCCTTTCAGAATTACAGAGATCGACATGGCCGATATAGCGAGCGAGCTTGGCAAGCGCAGAACCTTTGCCATTATCTCGCCCCCGGATGCGGGCAAAACC
>JAMOMB010000214.1 GCA_027068795.1 Sedimenticola sp.
ATCGCCCTGCTGACCCTGCCCGCCGCCATCGCCGGTCATTATGTGCATACCCTGGGGCGGATGATGCTCCTCGCCAGCCTGCTGGGCATGGCCTTCACCACCTTCGGCATCTGGCTGTCCTATGTGCTGGACATGCCCACGGGAGCCATCATCATCCTCGTCGCCGGCGGCAGCTTCATCCTTTCCGCCATCTTCAGCCAATGGCGACAGCGCCAGGCGCAGGCCGCGGAATCATGAAACGTCTGCTCATCGCCCTGGTGCGCGGCTACCAGTTGCTGATCAGCCCCTTTCTGGGGCAGAACTGCCGGTATTCCCCAAGCTGCTCCGCCTACACCATCGAGGCCATGGAAAAACACGGGCCGCTGAAAGGCATCTGGATGGGAATGAAGCGGGTGGGCCGCTGCCATCCCTTTCACGAAGGGGGCTATGATCCCGTGCCGGATCCTGATAAAAAGAAAGACTGATGCCCGATCCCATTTTCCAAAGCGAAGAGCACTACCGGACCGCATTCGTCGCCGGCCTGGAAAACCAGCTGCATACCGATCAGCTGGGAACCTTCGTGCTGGTGCTGGCGAACAGTATTTACGACCCGCGGATTCACGCCATCCTCGGCGACCGGCTGGAACAGCGCTTCACCCTCCTGTCGAAGCAGGTGCGCGACCTGCTCATTCAGGGCCGCTCCCTGGAATATGCAGACGACGATGTCCCGGTTTTTCTCAAACTCATGGCCATCGGCCTGAAAAACCTCCAGGGCGTCCTGTTCCGCCAGGCAGGCCCCTGGGAAGTGCAGTTCAATCACCTGCGCGCCTTTCGCCCGGCGCGCATGAGCAACATGGTGGTGACCGGATTACAGGCCCCGTTCGACGCCAACGGCTTTCATTTCAACAAGGATTTTCTGCGCAAGGAAATCATCTGGGAAGGCAGGCTGCTGGGCGATCATTGCCGCCTGCTGTACAACAAGTTTCCCTTTGCCCCCCTGCACGGGCTACTGGTCATCGAACCGGAGAAAAACCACCCCCAATATCTTGGGAGAGATGCCATGAACACTACTGGCGGC
>JAMOMB010000215.1 GCA_027068795.1 Sedimenticola sp.
CTCCGGGTGTTTTTCCTGCAAGCCTTTGACCCAGCGGATTTCATCCAGAATGGCTTCGAGCACCCTTTCGGTATCGGGGTTCTTTCCCAGATCAAACAACCTGGCGTGCCCGGTGCGTAGATTGGAAATGGCGCAGTCCAGGGGGTTTCTTACCGGAAGCAGGAAGCGCAGCCGGGGTTCCCGGGCAAACAGCGCATCCAGATCGATGCTGTTGTTGCGGATATGCAGGGAGGTGCGCAGGGACTCTTTCCAGAACAGGCAGCGGATGTCTTCCTTGACCAGAGCATCGCCAAAGTGCTGGCGGTAGAGCTTGCCCAGTTTGTGTTTTTCGTCGAAGGCGTGGGAATGCACGATGGAGCCTCCCGTCTTGCCTCTTTTGCCCTTGGTGGAAATGGCGATGGCGTAGCGCAGGAAGTTGTCCAGGGTTTCCTTTTCATGATCCAGCAGAAAATCCAGCCGTGGGTCGCCAAAAATGCGGGCGCCGCCGTGATTGAGCACCTGGCAATGAGGATGGAGGAAGAGCAGGGAAGCACTGAGGGTAGTGAGGTTGCGATAGGGTCCCAGGGCCAGGCACAGGGTTTTCACCCCGGATACGTCAATCGCCTGTGCGCTGATGAGATCCTGGTTCTTTTCCTTTTCCAGCCGGTGGAATTCAAGCTTTTGTCGCAGTTTCTTTGGCAGCAGATGCACGCTACTATCCGGAAATGAATGTTGCGTCCGATTGTAACCAATCCCGTTGGGGGAGATAAGCAGATTTGACCCGTCAAAGTGATGCTTTGTCTGCGTTGCCGGTAACTGCGCTCAAGGGGGTGGGGCCGAAAAGCGCCGAGCGCCTTGCCCGTTTGGGAATCAGGCAGGTGCAGGATATCCTGTTTCATCTGCCCCTGCGCTATCAGGATCGCACCCGTGTTACTCCCATGGCGGTTTTGCGCCCTGGCGATGAGGTGGTGGTGGAGGGGGAAGTGGAGCATGTGGAAATCCGTTTCGGCCGGCGGCGCTCCCTGCTGGTGCATCTGTCCGATGGCGGCAGCCGCGTCATTCTGCGTTTTTTTCATTTCAGCGCGGCGCAGAAGAACGCCCTCAAACCGGGACTGGTGTTGCGCTGCTTCGGCGAAGTGCGCAACGGCCCCGCCTGTCTCGAACTGATCCATCCGGAGTACCGCCTGGCGGGTGAAAATGACCCGGAAGTGCTGGAAGAGACCCTGACGCCGGTCTATCCCACCACCGAAGGCATGCACCAGATCAGCTGGCGGGATCTGACCGGGAAAGCGCTGGAGCTGTTGCAAGGCAGTGATCAGGGGCTGCAGGAATGGCTGCCCCCGGCCTTGTTGCAGGAATTTTCCCTGATGGAGCTCACCGCGGCGATTTGTTACCTGCATCGCCCACCAAGGGACGCCGAACAGCAACTGTTGCTCGACGGCGTTCATCCGGCGCAGCAGCGTCTGGCGTTCGAAGAACTGGTGGCGCATCAATTGAGCTTGCGCCAGGCCCGCCAGTTGCAGCGCCGCAAACAGGCGCCCCGCCTGATGGGGGATGGAAAGCTGCGGCAGCAGCTTGCACAGGCCCTTCCCTTTACACTGACCGGGGCGCAGCAGCGGGTGCTTGGCGAGATTGCGGCGGATTTGCAACAGGCGACGCCCATGCTCCGGCTGGTGCAGGGGGATGTGGGCTCGGGCAAAACCATTGTCGCCGCCCTGGCTGCGCTACAGGCCATGGAAGCCGGGTTTCAGGTGGCGTTGATGGCCCCCACGGAGCTCCTGGCCGAGCAGCATCTGAAAAATTTTCTGCACTGGCTGGAGCCCCTGGGCGTCAGGGTGGGATGGCTGTCGGGACGCGTCAAGGGCAAGGCCAGGCAAGCGCTGCTGCAACAGCTGGCGGATGGTGATCTTTCCCTGCTGGTTGGCACCCAGGCCTTGTTTCAGGAAGATGTGCGCTATCATTCCCTGGGGTTGGTGATCGTGGACGAGCAACACCGCTTTGGCGTCCACCAGCGGTTGGCGTTGCGGGAAAAAGGCGGCAGTGACCGGCTCATCCCCCATCAGTTGATCATGACCGCGACGCCCATTCCCCGCAGTCTGGCCATGACCGCGTATGCGGATCTGGACTTGTCCGTAATCGACGAACTGCCCCCAGGGCGCACCCCGGTGCAGACCCTGCTGGTGTCGGATGCCCGTCGGGAGGAAATCATACAGCGGGTGCGCTCCGCCTGCGCCAGGGGGCGTCAGGCGTACTGGGTTTGCACGCTCATCGAGGAATCCGAGGCCCTGCAATGCCAGGCGGCGGAAGAAGTGGCGCAGCAACTGCGTCAAGCCCTGCAGGGTTTGCAGGTGGGCCTGGTGCACGGGCGCATGTCCGCGGCGGACAAGGAACAGGTCATGACTGCTTTCAAGGCGGGGGAAGTGCAACTGCTGGTCGCCACCACTGTCATCGAAGTGGGCGTGGACGTGCCCAACGCCAGCCTCATGATCATCGAGAATCCCGAGCGTCTGGGGCTGTCCCAGCTGCACCAGTTGCGGGGCAGGGTGGGGCGTGGCGGCGTGGAAAGCCATTGCGTGCTCATGTATCACCCGCCCCTGGGTCGGCAGGCGAGAGAAAGGCTGGCGGTGTTGCGGGAAAGCAGTGATGGCTTCGTGATCGCCAGAAAGGACTTGCAACTGCGCGGGCCGGGAGAAGTGCTGGGGGTGCGCCAGACCGGGGAAATGCAGTTCCGTGTGGCGGACATCCTGCGCGACCAGTCCTTGCTGGACGCCAGCCGCCAGGCGGCCGACAGATTGCTGGCCGAGCACCCGGAGAGCGTGCAGCCATTGGTGAACCGCTGGTTGGGGGTGAACACCCGCTATGCGGGGGTATAGGGGCGTGTGATCCGGAAGCTCCTTTGGGGTAGCGACCGACCTGCAAGAAAGCCCTGGTTGCCTTGTCGTGCCGTCACCCCGGCTCGCGCCGGGATGACGGTTCGATGGGGATTTCCTTGACCCGGATGTTTCATTCAGGAGTGCGAGGGCGGACTCAACCCGTGGCCCGGTTACACTTTGCACTCTATCTGCGTCATTCCGGCGTATGCCGGAATCCAGCAGTATCAGGGCATCGATCCCGTCCCCGGAAATTGCTCGACAACTGCTTCTGCGTTGTTCTACTACGATACATCCCTGTATCTATCCTGCATGGCCCTACCTTCACCCATCCATGGGCTCGCGCGCCGGGATGACGGCATGATCAGCGCATATTTCCCGGTGGCTGGGTGAAGTATCCCGGTTAACGGGTCAGGTAATCGGAATGCACCCAGCCCTGTTGCCCTCCGGCATCCACTTCCCACCAGGGGCCGCTTTTCGCGCCGGTGGGCAGGACGGAAGCGCCCTTGGGCAGGGTCTTCAGCACCGGGGCGGAAGTTCTGGGGCCGCCGCGCAGATTCAGCCTTCTGGATGTGTAGAAGCCCGCATTGTCGGCAGCAGCGGCGCTGCCCGCCGGAATGGCGCCCAGTTGTCTGGCCAGATTGTTGTGGGCGTCCAGCAGGGCCGCCACGGTGATCTTGCCGATGTCCGTGTTCTCGTAAGAGCCGCCGAGTCCGGCAACCGGGCCGGCCCAGCCGAACCCGCCCCAGCTGATATCGCTCTTGCTGGCGCTGCCCTGGGCGACGGCTTCCTGTACGCCGGTGCGTACATTGGTGGCGGTGAGCATGACTTCCGATTCCAGGTTCTTGGTTCTCAGGCCGCCGGCGATGACCCCTGCCGCGCCAGGCAGAAGACCGCCCAGCCCGCCGAAGGCGCCGCCGGCGTTGGCGTTCTTGCGCAGAATGGTGGGGGTGATGATGTAATCGGCGGCGACCATTTGCCCGGAACCCATGCGGCTGTCTTTTTGCAGTTCGCCTCCCCTGGCCATTTGCCGCTCGCGTTGCAGGGCGCTGGAGGCGCGTCCCCGGTCAACCACGCGGAAGCAATTGCTTTGCGCCATCAGCAGACGCAGCACCGGCACCGGGCTGGTCAGCCCGTAAGACATGTAGTAGCGGTCTTCCGGCTCCAGCAGCGCTGCCGTGCCAATAGGGCGGGCGCAACGGTATAGCTGCTCCGATTCGCCCTGGGCGCCCGCCGCACCGGCGGAACCCGTGACCGTGCTTGCCCCCCCACCCAGTTTGGTTTCGTTGGAGACGCAGCCGCCAAGCAGCAGGCTGCTTGCGGCGAACGACAGGACAATCCATTTTGAAGAGGCTGACAGATAGTTTTTCATCAATTACATTCTCCTTGAAGGTGGGGTATTCCGCATACTATAGCGAAAACAAGCCGGTTCATAATTAAAATAGCGTAAAGGCGAATACGGGAGATGGAGCCACCGGGCGGAATCGAACCGCCGACCTGCGCATTACGAATGCGTTGCTCTACCGACTGAGCTACGGTGGCGAAGTGTGTATATCCCCGTTTCCGCCAGGCCGGTCAAGTATAAGGCATGTGCCTGCCTGGTCAAAAGAATACCTCCCAAATCATGAGGTAGATATTTGCCTCCATCTCTGTATGATTCCCAAATAACATACTAAAATACTAGGTAATTAAGAGGACAGTGAGAAACATGAACATTGAAATACCAGCACGGGACGGAGATGGCTATCTTCTGGATATGAACGATTGGACGCCGGAAATCGGACGGGCCATGGCGGAAGCCGATGGCTTCGATATGACGGAGGAACGCTGGGAGCAGTTGCTCAAGGCCCGGGAGTATTTTGAAGAGCATGCCACGGTGCCTCCCATCCGCAAGTTCGCCAAATACATTGGCATCGACAAGAAAGTCCTGTTCAAGCAATGGATGACAGGCCCCATGAAACCCATCAGCAAATATGGTGGCATGCCCAAGCCCACGGGGTGCGTGTAGCCCGAAAAAAAGCGCCTTTACGGCGCTTTTCCCGGTTCGCGCCTTACCTGGTTCTCGGGCAGATTTCCTCGCTGGAAAAGAAATAGGCGATTTCCGTTGCCGCCGTTTCCGGAGAATCCGATCCGTGAACCGCGTTTTCGTCGATGGTGCTGGCGAAATCGGCGCGGATGGTTCCCGGAGCCGCTTCTGCGGGATTGGTCGCGCCCATGATTTCGCGGTTCTTCGCAATGGCGTCTTCGCCTTCCAGGCATTGCACCATCACGGGGCCGGACGTCATGAATTCCACCAGATCGCCAAAGAACGGACGATCCTTGTGTACCGCATAGAAGCCTTCGGCCTGCTCCCGTGACAGATGCAGCATTTTCGCGGCGATGATTTTCAACCCGCCTTTCTCGAAGCGGGTATAGATCTCGCCAATTACGTTCTTCGCCACGGCATCGGGCTTGATGATTGAAATCGTTCGTTCTGTTGCCATCGGTTTTTCTCCGGGTTAGGTGATAAATTCTGATCGTTTCGTCGTTCGGTCTGGATGGACTGCATGCCGGGTTAATACGGCAACGCCTTGAAACGCCAGGGCCTGCAGTTGTCCGCCAGAACTTCCAGGCGGGGTAGTTTACCTTGGTATCGGTTGTTTTTCAGCAGTGGAGCTGTCGCTCAGGCGGCCGTGCGCCCCTGGCGGGCTTTCCACATCTTGTGCCGAAAGCGTTTGATCCTGGGTTGGCTGTATCGCGTATTGCAATGCTTTGCC
>JAMOMB010000216.1 GCA_027068795.1 Sedimenticola sp.
CGCCAATCACGCGATCCACGGGACTGACCATGAGATGCACGTCGATGGGCGCGGTAATGCCGTGCTTGCGCAGGGCGTCGCATACCAGGGGACCGATGGTCAGATTCGGCACATAGTGATTGTCCATGACATCGAAGTGGATGAAATCGGCGCCGGAGGCCAGCACATCGTCACACTCCTGCCCCAGCTTGGCGAAATCTGCGGAAAGGATGGAAGGTGCCAATACAAAATCTGTCATGATGAATACTCCCTGCCGGACTGCCGGCGCATGGAAAACTGGAAACGAAATAGTAACCCGGCAACAATATAGGTAAAGGAGGTCAGATGGCGCCGGTGTGCGTCAATCCGGCGTTTGCGCCACCTTTGCCCACCACAGCCCTCTATCTGCCGGAACCCCTGTGTCTATCAGACCACCAAGCTGTTAATTTTACCGGAATCAGTGAAAAACTGCACTGCCGCCCGCCCTATTTCAACGCAATGGCCAGGGATTTATATCCGCTGCTGGCCAGCTGTTTGCGGATATCCTGCATGGCCGCCGCGCTTCCATAGGGGCCGAGTTGTACGCGGTACCAGGTGCTTCCCTTGATATTGGCCTTGTTCACCCTGGCGCGCAGCCCCAGCAGTCCCAGCTTGGCCTTGAGCGCCTGGGCTTCCCTGCTGTTGCGGAAAGAGCTGACCTGCACCATGTAACGCTTGCCGCTGGTGGCGGTTGCGGCGGGCGGCGAGGGTTCTTGCGGCCTTTGTTGCGGCTCTTGTCGCGGCGGAGCGGGCGGGGTCTGGCGCACCTGGCGTTCGATTTCCTCATCCGGCACCAGCACTTCCTGGTCTGGCAACAGGTTGTAGAAGTCGAAGCGCGGCGGTTTGATTCTGGCGGGTTCGGGAGAAACCTGTTCCTGCCGCCGGCTCACTTCCGCGGGGACGGGGGGCCTGGCGCCAATCCAGTTGTCCCGCGCCGGCGCCGGTGCATATTCGAGGCAGACCAGCCCCACGGTCAGTGCGCCGAGAACAAAGCCCGTGAGCAGCCAGATCCATACGGGAACCGGCTTTTTTCCCTTGCTCCGCGATGCGCGGCTCTTGTAGTCCCTTCTTGCCATGAGTTACATGTTCTCCGGTGCGGATACGCCGATGAGGTTGAGGCCGTTACGCAATACCTCGCGGGTAGCCAGAATCAACTTGATGCGGGCATCCCGCAGCGCTTCGTCGTCCACCAGAAACTGATGGGCATTGTAATAGGTGTGGAAATCGTTGGCCAGATCGCGCAGGTAGTGGGTGAGCTGGTGGGGCTCTTCGTTCAACGCTGCAATCTCCACCACCTCCGGGTAGCGCGACAGGTTTTTCAGCAGCGCCAGCTCATGGCTTTCCACAAGATGTTGCAGATTGGTCTGCCCCGGCGTAGGCGTGACGGTAATATTCTTCTCCGCCGCCTGGCGCAATACCGCACAGATCCGCGCATGGGCGTACTGCACATAGTACACCGGGTTGTCGCTGGACTGGGACTTGGCCAGATCCAGGTCGAAATCCAGATGCTGCTCGCATTTGCGCATCACATAGAAGAAGCGCGCCGCATCCCGCCCCACTTCCTTGCGCAGCTGGCGCAGGGTAACGAACTCGCCGGAGCGGGTGGACATGGCCAGCTTCTCGCCCCCCCGGTACAGAATGGCGAACTGCACCAGCAGCACATCCAGCTTGGAGGCGTCATCCCCCAGGGCGGTGAGGGCGGCTTTCACCCGGGGCACATAGCCATGGTGGTCTGCGCCCCAGATATCGATGACCCGGTCGAAGCCGCGCTCCAGCTTGTCCATATGATAGGCGATATCCGAAGCAAAATAGGTGGGCTGGCCGTTGTCGCGCACCACCACCCGGTCCTTTTCATCGCCGAAGTCCGTGGAACGAAACCAGAGCGCGCCCTTGTCTTCATACACATGGCCCGCCTGGCGCAGACGTTCGACGGCCTTGTTCACTGCGCCGGATTCCACCAGGCTGCGTTCGGAATACCATTCTTCATAGACGACGCCGAACTTCTCCAGATCATCACGGATATCATCCAGAATGGTGTTCAGCGCCAGCTCAAATACATAGCGGTAGCGGTTGTCGCCCAGCAGGGTCTTGCAGCGTTCGATGAGCGCGTCGATATGGGTTTCCTTGTCGCCTTCAGGCGCATCGGGGGGCACTCCGTCGAATACTGCTTCAGCGCTGTGACGGTAATCGTCGCCATGCTCACGGTGCAGGGTGGCGGCGATATCCCAGACGTAATCGCCCTTGTAGCCATTGCTGGGAAAGCTCAGGCCCTCTCCCGCCAGCTCCAGATAGCGCAGCCATACGGAAGCGGCCAGGATGTTCATCTGCCGGCCTGCATCGTTGACATAGTATTCCCGGTGCACCTCGAAACCCACGGCCTGGAGCAGATCCGCCACCACCGCGCCATAGGCCGCCCCCCGGCCATGACCCACATGCAGGGGGCCGGTGGGATTGGCGGACACGAATTCCACCTGAACTTTTTTCCCCTTGCCGAGATCCGAGCGGCCATAATCGTGGGCCTGCCCGAGGATCTGCGGCACCACGGCATGATAGGCGTCGGCGCTCAGATAGAAATTGATGAATCCCGGCCCGGCAATCTCCACCTTTTGCACCTGGGGGCTTGGCGGCAGGGCGGCGACGATCTTTTCCGCCAGATCCCGGGGCTTCATGCCCGCCGCCTTGGTGTTGACCATGGCGGCGTTGGTGGCGAAATCTCCGTGAGCGGCGTCCCGGGCGCGTTCCACCGCTGGCGTTTTCAACGCCCCGGCACGCAATACGCCATCGCGCACCAGTTGATCCAGGGCTGTGGAGACAAGTTTCGCAATCTGTGATTTCATCAACAAATCCAAGCGGTTAATTGTTCTATGTTTGCAGACGGGCCGAACTGGACAGACGCCCCGCATAACGCATCATGATAGCAGAAATCCGCTCGCCCCATCAGGGCAGAAGCGGACGCTTTGCCCAATCCGCTTCTCGCAGGAAACAGGAATGAACTACTTGGCCTACCTCATTGTTTTTGGCGCAGCAGCCTATTGGCTGCTGGTCACCATAGTGGGCGTGCTTTCCGTGCGGAAGATGCGCAATCCCGAAGCATTGCTGGAGCAGGTGCATGAACCGGAGCGGCTGGAGGATGCCCAGGGCATTTCCGCCTGGGCCAGGGCGCAGGACTTTGCCCTGGACAGCCAGTTCGACTTCGACAGCATCATTGGTTGTGGCGGAATCAAACTGGCCGTGGAAGGCTGGTATTCCCCGGCGCAAAAATGCTTTCTGATGCATTATCATGCCGCGGACAAATCCTACTACGAGTTCGTCAGCACGCTGGAAGGCGGCTACAGTCTTTCCAGCAGTGGTTCTGCGGATTCCCTGAGCCTGCCGTTCCCCCCGGGGGTATTCACCCAGGCTTTCGAGGGCATGCCCCTGGACGAGCTGCTACGGGAACATGAAAAAGCCCTGGCGTTTTTCCGGCAGCGCTTTGGCGTGGAGCCGGCAGCCCCGGATCAGCCACTGCGGGATCTGCTGCTGGAGGCGGTCAAGGCGCAAATGCACTATGTGCAAAGCCAACCCCTTTGGTATCTGCAGATCGCCTGGTGGCATCTGGTGCGGCGGCGCATACAGAAAAACAAGTCCGTGATCGAGCAGATCGAGCGCCTGGACAAAGATCAGTAAAGATCCAGGGGATCGACATCCACCGACCAGCGCACCCGTCCCGCATCGGGAAGGGTGGAAAGCGCGGGAACGAAATCCTCCAATATGCGCTGCAAGCGCTTTCTTTGGTCGGCCTGCAGCAACAGATGGGAACGATACCTGCCGGCGCGCTTTCGCATGGGAGCGGGCACCGGCCCCCACACCTGAAGCGCCCCGCCCGCCAGTTTCTCCACCAGTGCGGCCGCCTGCCGCAGGAAGTCTTCCGCGGTTTCCGCCTTGACGGCGCTGGCGCGGATCAGGGCCTGGAAACTGCAGGGCGGCAGTTCCGCCTGCGCCCTTTCCTTGAGCGCTTCCCGGGCGAAAGCCGCATAGTCTTCGTTCACCAGGGTTTGCAGCAGGGGATGGTCGGGAAAGCGCGTTTGCATCAGCACCCGCCCCGGGTATTCCCCCCGTCCCGCCCGCCCGGCGACCTGAATGATGAGCTGCGCCATGCGTTCGGCGGCGCGGAAATCCGCGCCGAACAAGCCGCCATCCACATCCACCAGAGCCACCAGGGCCACCCCGGGAAAGTGGTGCCCCTTGGCCAGCATCTGGGTGCCCACCAGCAGGCTGGCGCGTCCATCCCGCGCCTGGGCCAGAAGGTCATCCAGACGGCCCTTGGCGCTGGTGGCGTCCCGGTCGATGCGCACCAGGGGATGCCCGGGAAAATGCTGTTGCAGTACCTGTTCGAGCTGCTCCGTGCCCTGTCCCAGGGGATGCAGCTCGGGAGAGCCGCAGGACGGACATTGCCGCGGCAGGGAACGCTCGTTGCCGCAATGATGGCAGATCAGCCTTCCCTGGCGGCGATGCATGGTCTGGCGGGCATCGCAGCGCGGACAATCCGACAGCCAGCCGCAGCCGTAGCAGGTGAGCACCGGGGCATAGCCGCGCCGGTTCAGGAACACCATGGCCTGCCGGCCTTCGGACAACACCGCTTCCAGGGCCTGCAGCAGCGCCGGCGACAACCCCCCCTGCAAGCGCTGGTTGCGTATGTCCAGCAATTGCATTCCGGGATGTTGCGCCTTGCCGGCGCGGCGGGTGAGTTTGAGCCAGCCGTAACGACCGTCCATGGCGTTCTTCAGGCTCTCCAGGGATGGCGTGGCCGAACCCAGCACCACCGGACAGTTCGCCCGCTGCGCCCGCACCAGGGCCATATCCCTGGCGGAATAGCGAAAGCCTTCCTGTTGTTTGTAGGCGCTGTCATGCTCTTCATCCACCAGCACCAGACCCAGATCCGGAACCGGCGCAAGCACGGCGGAACGGGTGCCCAGCACCACCCGCGCCCGGCCCTGGCGCGCCATCTGCCAGGCCTGCTCCCTTTCCCCATCGCTCCTGCCGGAATGCAGCACCGCTATGGGGCCTGGCAGGCGTTTTTCCAGCCGATTGATGAGCTGCGGGGTGAGGGAGATTTCCGGTACGAGAAACAACAGGCTGCGCCCCTGTTCCAGCACCTGTTGGGCAAGACGCAGATAGACTTCGGTCTTGCCGCTGCCGGTGACGCCATCGAGAAGAAAGGCATGGTAACGCCCCAGCCGGGAAGCAACGGCGGCGACCGCCTGCGCCTGCTCCGGCTCCAGGGCAAACCGCGGCGGCTGCAAAGGCGTCGCCGCATCGCCCGCCATGCCCAGGGAAATCATGCCTTTGCCGCACAGTGCGCGCACCACGCCATGCACATTATCGAAACGGCGGCGCAATTCGCTCATGCTGGCGCTGCCGCCTTGTTCCCGGAGCCAGTCCAGCAGTTGCCGCTGGCGGGGCGCCCGGCGCGCCAGGGCGGCGAAGGCTTCGGGGTCGGTATCGCAGATGCGGATTCTGTCGGGGCGCGGAACCAGGGGGGGCTTGCCCTTGCGCAGACGCACCGGCAGAGCGGACAGCAGCACTTCCCCCGGTGGATG
>JAMOMB010000217.1 GCA_027068795.1 Sedimenticola sp.
GCCGGGAGAGGGGATCGTTCATGCGCCGTTCCCTTTGCCAAAGACATTGCGCAACACCAGAGCGGGATCATCATCGGTGGCGCATTGCAGCCAGGTCATATGTTGTTGGCGGCAGAGTTTTTGCAGCCGTGCGATTCTCTGCCGGTATTGTTGATGATAGCTGTTCCGCAGCGCGGCCTTCCCCGTATCCAGTTCGAGCGTGTTTTTCCCGTCCCCGAGACGATAGTGCCCGCGCTGGGGCAGGCTGGCCTCCAGCCAGTCATAGACGTGCAGCAACAATACATCGTTGTGCCGCGCAATACGCGCCAGCTGGCGCTCCGACGCTTCATCGAAGCCACGGAAGTCACTGATAAAAATCACCAGGCTGCCGGGATGGGCGGTGCGCCGCATGCGGCGGAACACCTTTTCCATGCCGGAGTGGTGGACAGCGCCTGCTCCGGCGGCGCCACCGACATCCGCCAGGGATTTGACAAAGCGCAACACGGCCTGTTTGCCACGCCTGGGGCGGAATTCGGAAAAACCCTCTTCCCCATGGATTTCACCCCCTACACGGTCGCCCGCCTGGTGGGCGGTCCAGGCCAGCAGCCCTGCAAGGCGGGCGGCCTGCACCCATTTGAAACGTCCCCGGGTAGCGAAGAACATGGGCGGGCGGGCATCCACGCTGATCAGCACCGGACGCTCCCGCTCTTCACGGAATACCTTGCTGTGGGTCTTGCCGGTACGCGCCGTTACACGCCAGTCGATGTTGCGCACATCATCGCCGGGTTGATAAGGGCGGGATTCATCAAATTCCATGCCCCTGCCCCGCATGCGCGATATGTACTGACCACCCTGGCGGGCGCGGATGCGACGGGGACGCAACTGCAGCTGGCGCGCATTGTTGCTCAAGGCAACAAGCTCTGCCAGATCGACCGTTACGGCAGCACTGCTGGGTTCGGGGGCTTTGAACATCTCAGGGAACGGGAACCAGGGCGATCAGTTCCGAAATAAAGTGATCCGGGGTCACGCCTTCCGCCTCGGCTTCATAGTTGAGAATCAGACGATGGCGCAGCACATCGAAGGCCATGGCCTGCACGTCTTCCGGCGAGACATAGTCCCGCCCGGCCAGCCAGGCATGGGCGCGGGCGCTGCGGTCCAGCCCGATGGATGCACGGGGGCTGGCTCCGTATTCAATCCAGCCCGCCAGTTGTTCGCTGTATGCGCCGGGATCGCGCGTCGCCAGCACCAGTTGCAGCAAATACTCTTCCACCGGCTCCGCCATATGAATATCCAGCACCTGGCGGCGCGCCTCGAACAGATCTTCCTGACCCAGCAGTTGCGGCGTCTGCTGCTGTTGTTCACCCAGCTCTCCCTTGGCTTCGCCCCGCGCCAGATCCAGAATCCGCCGCTCATAGTTCAGCGCCGGATAATCGATGTAAACATGCAGGAGAAAGCGGTCCAACTGGGCTTCGGGAAGCGGATAAGTCCCTTCCTGTTCAATGGGGTTCTGGGTCGCCATGACCAGAAACAACGGCGGCAGGGGATAAGATGCGTTGCCTACGGTGATCTGCCGTTCCGCCATGGCTTCGAGCAGGGCCGACTGCACCTTGGCGGGCGCACGGTTGATCTCATCCGCCAGCACCAGGTTGTTGAACAGCGGGCCTTGCTGAAAGACGAAACTGCCATCCTGGGGACGGTAGATATCGGTTCCGGTAAGATCCGCCGGCAACAGATCCGGGGTGAACTGGATGCGGTGAAAGCTTCCCTCGATCCCGTCGCTGAGCACTTTGATGGCCTTGGTCTTGGCCAGGCCGGGAGCGCCTTCCACCAGCAGGTGGCCATCCGCCAGCAATACCACCAGCAGGCGGTTCACCAGCTTTTCCTGCCCCAGAATATGCGATTGCATGTATTCCTGCAGGGCCATGAAAGCCTGTTGCTCTTTGCTGGTCGTTGCTGTCATATTTTTCTCCGCTTTAGTTTTTGACGGTTTAGAAGGGTATTTCCCGGTTTAGTTCAGCTACATGGGGACAGCCGGCGGGAAATGCAAACTGCCAGAATGGCCAAAGTGGGAAATGAGAGGAAAGCTCCAGCCGCTTCAGGAACGCTCTTCGAGCATGGAAACCCTGTATTCCCCCGACGCCCGGGAACGCCAGTAGATGTCACCCACACGGGGCAGGAAGACGCCCTTCTTTCTGTCCTGAAAGTAATAGCGCAGGGTTTCTCGGATCACGGGAAAGGCCAGTTCATCCCAGGGAATTTCCTTTTCGCTGAACAGCGCCACCTCGAGGCTTTCCGGGCCGGGGGAAAAATCCAGGTCGTCCAGGCTGCCCCGGAACAGCAGATAGACCTGACTGATATGCGGTAGATTGAACGTGGTATAGAGCTGCGTAATGCTCACCCGGGCGTTGGCTTCTTCCAGGGTCTCCCGCACCGCGCCCTGCTGGGCGCTCTCCCGGTTTTCCATGAAGCCCGCGGGC
The DNA here is from genome assembly GCA_027068795.1 of Sedimenticola sp. GTDB lineage: Bacteria > Pseudomonadota > Gammaproteobacteria > Chromatiales > Chromatiaceae > Thiolapillus. Next base: position 2,457 of record JAMOMB010000217.1, read on the forward strand.
AGTGTCCAGAGTCCATGGCGCGGTTCTATGGCGCGGCGGCACAGTAACAGTTTGTCCTTCCATTCGGGGATGCAACCTGTCACCACTTTCGGGTTCTGATAGTGGATTTCACCACAGGAGGCGCACACAAAGCGCTGGCGATTATCTCCAGGGGGAATACTCAGCTCCACACCGGCGCCGCAACTGCTACAGAATTTCACTCCTTTCTCCTCTACTCGGGCTGCGTGAGGTAAACTAGCAGACTCTGTCCGCCGTATCCAAATCTGCATCAATGCCAGAACCGACCGCCACCCCACCGCGCACTATTGCCGCTGTTGACCTGGGCTCCAACAGTTTCCACCTCATCGTCGCACAAATCGAAAACGGCCAGTTGCAGGTCATCGACCGGCTCAAGGAGATGGTACGCCTGGGCGCCGGTCTGGACAACAAGAAGCGCCTTTCGCAACAAGCCCAGGAACGCGCACTGGACTGCCTGTCACGTTTCGGGCAGCTCTTGGGCGATCTGCCGCAAAACGCCGTGCGCGCCGTGGGCACCAACACCCTCAGACAGATACGCGATGGCGGCGCATTCCTGAAGAAAGCGGAAAAAGCGCTCAATCATCCCATCGAGATCATTGCCGGCCATGAAGAGGCCCGCCTGGTCTATCTTGGCGTGGCCCACGGTCTGGCTGGCGACAGGGAAAAGCGTCTGGTGGTGGACATCGGCGGCGGCAGCACCGAGCTGATCATTGGCGCCGGCATGGAAACCTTGCACCGGGAAAGCCTGTTCATGGGCTGCGTCAGCTTCAGTCAGCGCTTTTTTCCGCAGCAGAAAATCACCCGGCGGCTTATGGACGCGGCGGTCATCGCCGGGCGCCTGGAGGTGCGCCCGGTGCAGACGGTATACGAAAGCGGCAACTGGGAACTGGCGGTGGGCAGCTCCGGCACCATCCGCTCCATTCGCGATGTGGTGCGGGCCCAGGGCTGGGCCGACAAGGGAATCACCCGCAAATCCCTGAAAAAGTTGCGCAAGGCCCTTGTCGATGCGGGAACTGCGGACAAGCTTGTGCTGGAAGGACTGAGCGAGAACCGCCGTCCGGTATTTGCCGGCGGGGTGGCCGTACTCAGCGCGGTGTTCAAGGCGCTGGACATCGAACAAATGCTGGTTTCCAATCTCGCCCTGCGGGAAGGCCTGTTGTTCGAGTTGCTGGGGAGCATCCAGCATCATGACGTTCGCGAACGCACCGTCGATACCCTGGTGCAACGCTATGGCCTGGATCAGGGGCAGGGACGCCGGGTGTCGGAAACCGCCCTGCTGCTTCTGGATCAGGTGGCCAAATCCTGGAAGCTGAACAACCCGGAACTGCGTTCGCTGCTGCATTGGAGCGCCCTTCTTCACGAAATCGGCGTCGCCATTTCCCACGGCGGTTACCACAAGCACGGCGCCTATATTCTCGCCAACGCCGACCTGGCGGGATTCTCCCGCCAGTCCCAGGGCACACTGGCAATGCTGGTGCGCGCCCACCGGCGAAAATTTCCCTTGTCGCAGTTCAATGAACTGGGGAAGGAGCTACGCGAACCCGCCAAGCGCCTCGCCATTCTGCTCCGCCTGTCGGTACTGCTGCACCGCGGCCGCAGCCCCCAACGCAAGCCCAGGCTGGGCATCATGGCGGAAAAGAACAACATCATCCTGTCTTTCCCGGCGGGCTGGCTGGAGGAGCACCCCCTCACCACCGCCGAGCTGGAGCATGAAGCAAAATACCTGGATTCCGCCGGTTTTTTTCTGAGCTACTCATGAGATCATCACAAACATGACAAAACCTCCAAGCAATTGCAGCATCGGCATCCTGCTGGTCAATCTCGGCACTCCGGACTCTCCCTCGCCCAAGGACGTGAAACGCTATTTGCGGGAATTCCTCTGGGATCCACGGGTGGTGGAAACGCCCCGTATCCTGTGGTGGCTCATCCTCCACGGCATCATTCTCAACACCCGCCCGGCTCGCTCCGCCAAAGCCTACCAGAAAATCTGGACGGAACAGGGTTCCCCCCTGCTCATCTACACCCGGAAGCAGGCACAGGCATTGCAGAAAACCCTGGGCGGCAATATTTGCGTCGTTCCGGCCATGCGTTACGGTAATCCCTCCATCCGGCACGGACTGGAGCAATTGCGCGACCAGGGTTGCGAGCAGATTCTGGTCTTTCCCCTCTATCCCCAGTATTCCGCCACTACCACAGCCTCCACCTTCGACGCCGTGGTTGCCGAACTGAAAACCTGGCGTGTGCTTCCCGAATTGCGCCTGATCAACCGGTATTTCGACCATCCCGCCTACATCCAGGCCCTGACCGCCAGTGTGCAGTCCTTTCAGCAACAGCATGGGAAGGCGGACAAACTGCTGCTTTCCTACCACGGCCTGCCGCAAAGCTATGCGGACGCCGGCGATCCCTATCCCCGCCAGTGCGAGGCAACCACCCGGGCGCTGGTAAAGGCGTTACAGCTTGGTGAGAACCAGTGGCATATGAGCTATCAGTCCCGTCTGGGAAAAGAACCCTGGCTGCAACCGGCGACCACCGATACCTTGCAGAATCTGGCAAGTTCAGGCTGCAAACATGTGCAGGTAATCTGCCCCGGCTTCTCATCCGATTGTCTGGAAACCCTGGAGGAAATCGCCATGGAAAACCGCAAGATTTTTTTACAGGCAGGAGGCGAACGCTATGAATACATCCCCTGCCTGAACGATGCCGAAGCGCACATCCAGATGCTGGCAAAGCTGGCACAACGCCACCTGGGAGGATGGAAGCATGAATGACACGCCAAAGCCCCTGGACATTACGGTGCACAGCCGTTCCCATACACTGGAAATCCGCTTTGACGACGGCAGCAATTTCACCTATCCGGCAGAGCTGCTGCGGGTGTATTCCCCTTCCGCCGAAGTGCGTGGGCATTGGGGCCAGGGCGCAACACTGCAACTGGACAAACAGGATGTAAACATTACCGATGTCAAACCCGTAGGCCAGTACGCCATCAAGATCTTCTTTGATGACGGACACAATTCCGGTCTCTTCGACTGGGCGTATCTGTATGACCTGGGACGCAAGCAGGCGCTATACTGGACGGATTATCTGGATCGCCTGCAACAGGCGGGGCAT
>JAMOMB010000218.1 GCA_027068795.1 Sedimenticola sp.
CCGGTGAACTGGTGTACCGACTGTGGTTCGGCGCTGGCGGAAGCGGAAGTGGATTATATGGACAAGACCTCTTTCGCCATCGATGTGGCGTTTGAGGTGCTGGATGATGAAGCCCTGATGGCGCGCTGCCATTCGGTGCCGGGGGATCATGGCCACGGCCCCCTGTCGGTAGTGATCTGGACCACCACGCCCTGGACCCTGCCCGCCAACCAGGCCGTGGCCCTGAATCCCGAACTGGATTACGCCGTGGTGCAAACAAAACAACGGCGTTTTCTGGTGGCCGAAGCGCTGATGAAGGACGCCCTGGCGCGCTGGGACATGGATGACTACCGGGTCATCGCCTATGGCCGTGGTGAGGCCTTCGAGGGGCTGTTGCTCAAGCACCCTTTCTATGACCGGGAAGTGCCTGTTATTTTGGGAGAACATGTCACCCTGGACGCGGGGACGGGCGCGGTGCATACCGCCCCCGGCCATGGTCTGGAGGACTATGTGGTCGGACAAAAATATCATTTGAAGGTGGACAACCCGGTGCTGGGCAACGGTTGCTTCAAGGAAGACACCCCCTTGTTCGCCGGGGAACATGTGTTCGCGGCCAATGAAAAAGTGATCGAGGTGATCAAGGCGCGCGGCGCCCTGCTGCGGGAAGAGCGGCTGGTGCACAGCTATCCGCACTGCTGGCGTCACAAGACGCCTATTATCTTTCGCGCCACCCCCCAGTGGTTTATCAGCATGGACAAGAATGGCCTGCGTGAGGCTGCGCTGGCGGAAATCGACGCAGTGGAATGGCTGCCGGACTGGGGCAAGGAGCGGATTCGCGGCATGGTGGAAAATCGCCCGGACTGGTGTATTTCACGCCAGCGTACCTGGGGCGTGCCCATTACCCTGTTTGTCCACAAGCAAAGCGGCGAACTACACCCGGACACCGCCACCCTGTTCGAAAAAGTGGCGCAAAAGGTGGAGCAGGAAGGCATCGAGGCCTGGTTCCGGCTGCAGCCGGAGGATATGCTGGGCGAGGAAGCCGGAGACTACGAAAAAGTTACCG
>JAMOMB010000219.1 GCA_027068795.1 Sedimenticola sp.
TGTTGAGGGTATTGGTCATATGGGTTTGCACCGCACTCACGCCTCCGCCGCTACGGCCCGCCCCCATGCCGCCGCCCATGGTCTCATAGTAATCCCAACCGCTGCCCGGCGCGGCTGAGCCCATGGCCAGGTTGTTCATGCTGCCATGGCTGGCGGCGGGTATTTGCGCAGGTAGGGCCTGGGCCAGGGCGCCCATGACAACATCCACCACCCGGGTGCTGGTTTCCACATTTCCCGCCGCCACGGCAGCCGGAAAACGCGCATTCACCAGGCAGCCTGCGGGCGCCCGCAGGGAAATATTGCGGAATATGCCCGCGCAGGCCGGGGTTTGAGGCGGCATCAGGCAGCGGAAAACGTAGTACACGCCAGCCGCCGCCACCGACAGGGGGCAGTTCACATTGCCCGCCACCTGGTCGGCCGTGCCGGCAAAATCCACTTCTACCCGCCCCTGGTCTACCGTCACTTTCACCTGCAGGCGAATCTTCTCCTGGCCTTGCCCGTCATCATCCAGATAATCGGTGAATACATAGCTGCCATCGGGAATACCTTTCAATGCTGTCCGGGCCAGACGCTGACCATAGGCATTGAGGGCATCCAGGCCAAGCTGGAAACCGGCGGCGCCCTGCCGGGCAATCAGCGCCTGCAGGCGTTTCACGCCCACCCGGTTGGCACTGAGCTGGGCGGAAAGATCGCCCTCGGCCACTTGGGGATTGCGGGTTGCCCGCAAGATGCCGTTCCACACAGGGGGTTGTATTTTTCCTTCCCGAACCAGATGCACCGGCTCGATCACCATGCCCTCCTCTTCCAGGCTGGAAGAAACCGGCATGGAGCCTGGGCTGTCCGCGCCGATATCGGCATGGTGGGCACGATTGGCCACGAATCCCTGCAATTGTTCATCATGGAACACCGGCGCGATGAGCGTCACATCCGGCAGGTGCGTTCCCCCCAGATAGGGATCATTGAGAATCACTTGATCCCCCGCCGCCCAGCCCAGGGTCTTGACGATATCGCGCATGGCGAAGGCCATGCTCCCCAGGTGC
>JAMOMB010000220.1 GCA_027068795.1 Sedimenticola sp.
GCAACAGGACAGATCGGCGATGGTCAGGTGATCGGCGGCGACCCAGTTGCGGTTTTGCAGATGCTGGTTCAGGGTTTTGTAGGCGGCCTTCAGGCGGGCCTGTGTGAAGGGGATTACGCCCTGGGGCTGTTTGTCTTTGGGCAAGAAATGGATCAGGAACCGCGTCATGCCAGCGGGCGAGGATAGTTTGTGATTGTCCCACAACGTCCAGCGCAGAATTTCGCGGCGTTCCTCGGGCGTGGAGCCGCCCAGACGTCCGGATTTTTTCACAACGTAATCCTGAATAACACCGGATTGGGCCAAAACAAGATCGCCATCGACCATCACGGGCGCTTCGCCCATTTCATTCAGGGCGCGATATTCCGGGCTGCGGGTTTCGCCGTTGAAAAAGTCGACATAGACCGGTTCCCAGTCCAGACCGGACAGCTCCAGTGCCAGCGCCGCCTTGTATGAATTGCCGCTTTCGCCAAAACAGTAAAGCTGGATTGTCATATTGCTGCCCCCGTTGTTTGCCCTACCGGCCCAAGCGGGGGTTTCACCCCCGCACCCCCAAGGTATTTAGAAAAAGAAGAAGAGGGCAGGTAAGAATATATTAAGGTTAATGGATCTAGAATGGATGTGCGGTACAGGCTGAGGAGCCGATGACCGCAAAAGGAGAAGGCCCCGCAATGCCCCGCCTTATGGGCCGGTCGGAGCGGGGTCATTTCCCCGTTTGATCTTCTTCTTTTCTTAAATACCTCCGCCGGAGGCGTTCCTAGGTTTCCACACATGCCAAGGCTACCTTTTGCGCGCTTCAAGTTCGAAATTGAACAGGCGCAGGCGGTGGGTCAGGTTGTCGTGGTCAATCACGCTGTTGAAGTTTTCAAACAGGAATGACAGCGCTTCGCCTTCGTCCAGACCGGCTTCTTTTGCAAAGCTGCGTAGGCGGCGATAGCCGTCCTCGGACATGGCGACCGGAAAGCGGCGGGTCAGGCGCAGGCGTTTTGGCATTCTCTTCCCCCTGAGTATCGTGTGGTGGCCCC
>JAMOMB010000221.1 GCA_027068795.1 Sedimenticola sp.
GGGGTAATCCAGCACCCGCGCCCGGCGGGCAGCGGCCGCCACTGCATGGGAGGAAGTGGCGATCAGATGATGGGGCAGCGGAACCTGCCCGGTCGCCGGCGTTTCCCGCAACAGGGAGGAAATCCAGCCGGGCACCTCCGGCAATGCCTCCCGCCGTTTCTGCGGGTACAACAAACCGGAACCAATGATTGCCGGATCATCTCCGGGCACATCGGAAATCAGCAATACCTTGCCGGGACGCCCCTGTACATACCGCAACAGCCCGCCGCCCTTGATGCGGGAGACCCGGCAACGCAGATTGTTCATCCCGCGTATGTCCAGGCCACTGCCAAGCAGCCACTGGTTCAGACGCCGCAAGTCCTCCAGGCGGACGCCGGGGGAAAGCACCTCCACCAAACTCGAAGCTCCTCCGGAAAGCAGAAACAACAAGGGCCTGTCATGGGGCTGGCGGCTGATAAAGTCCAGCAGGCGCCGGCCTGCAAAGAGGCTGCTTTCATCCGGCACCGGATGGGCGGCTTCAAGCTGAATGAGGGAGGCATGGCGCGACAGGCGCGGATCGGCATAGCCCTTGCGAGTAATCACCAATCCCTGTATCAGCTTTTCATCCAGCACCTGAATGGCGCCGCGCATCATCGCCGCAGCCGCCTTGCCAATGGCAACAACGGCGCAGGCTTCCCTGCCCGCGCCGTTCAGCCAGCCGGATACGGTTTGCCGCCCCTCGACCTGTTGCAATGCCGACATGAAAATATCCAGCAGATCCCGCCGGAATCTTTCCTTTGCATTGCCTGTGTTACTATAAAATTCCATTGGCGCCAATTGTTTTCGAGGTCGGGAGTCTTGCAGATCATTACATTTCGCAGGCATTTCAGCCGCAATACCCTGCTGCTCATGTTTCTTCTGGCAGCCATCGCCGCCAGCATCTCCATCTGGAAGTTCGATTTGATCCAGACCGTGTATTTCAAAGACCAGCTCACCGCCACCGGCTGGATCATCAACGGCTCCATTGTTGCATTGTTTCTGCTGGGAATCACCCGTATCATCGGCATCTTCCTGTCCTACAGCCGGGAAGAAGCCGCCACCGCCCGCTTTATTCGCAACCAGGAGGAAGGAGCGGAAGATCCTTTGAATCAGGTTCCGCGCAACAGTATCGTTGCACGCCGCTACCTGGTCATGGAGCGCCTTTTCAACGCCAACTCCCCCATCAACCAGGGCGCATTGGCGGCAACCCTGCTGGCAAACGAGAGCACCCGCACCAGCCTGCCAAAATACATCAGCAATATTCTGATTCTAACCGGGGTGTTCGGCACCATCGTATCCCTGTCACTGGCGCTGCTGGGCGCCTCCGACCTGCTGGAAAACGCCGTGGATGTGGGCGGCATGGGCCTGGTCATACACGGCATGTCCACCGCATTGTCCACCACCATAACCGCCATCGTCTGCTATTTGTTTTTCGGCTATTTCTACCTGAAGCTGACCGACGCCCAAACCAACCTGCTCAGCGCCATCGAGCAGGTCACGACAACTTACCTGGCTCCCAGGTTTGTCATGGAACAGGAAACCACCTTGTATGAATTTACCGGGCTGGTGCGCTCCCTGCAGTCCCTGGTCAAGCAAATGCAGGCTTCACAGCAAGTCATAACCCGGGCGGAAACCCGGCTGTTGAATGCCATAGACGAATATCAAGGCCAGCTGGCCGAAAACCACAAGAATCAGGCCACGATCATCAGCCTGCTGAAACGCGGTTTTCGCCTCCGGGATAGCGAATGAACCACCAAGGCAGCTTCATCGATCTGCGCCTGAACCATCAGGACAGGCAGGGCAACGAAAGCTTCTGGCCCTCTTTTACCGACATCATGACCGTCATCATGATGATCTTTCTCATCTCCATCGTGGTGGTGTTGCTGCGCAACATGGAGCTGGTAAGGGAGATCCGCGCCACCATGGAGGCAGAGCGCCAGGCCATGGAACTGGCGCGCTCCACCGGCGTGGAAAAGGAAACGCTCGCCAGTCAGCTCAGTGCGGCCCTGGAGCAACTGCAGGCCGGCGATGCCCGCATCAACGAGTTGCAACTACAGGTGTTGCGTCTGCAGGAACAGAATGCCGTGCGCGCCCAGGCGGTGACGGATCGGGACAGGCAATTGAAAACCCTGCTGGAAGAACGCAATGTCCTGACCCGGCAGGCAACACAGCTGGCCCGCGATATCCAGACAGCAAACGAGTCGGCAACCGCGGCAAGAGACAAGGAAACCCTGTCCCGGCGGCGGCTGGCGGATCTGCAGCAACAATACCAGCAATTGAAAGAACAGCTTGACCGCCAGAGCCTGCAAATCGCCGTACTCAAGAGCAAGCTGCAAAACCAGGAAGAACAGTTGACGGAAAACCGCCGGGAGCGCCAGACAGTAGAAGAAAAATATCTGCTGCTGGCAGACCAGTATGACACCCTGAAGGTGCGTTATGACAAGCTGGTGCGCCCTGCCCGCTCCACCAAGGGGCGGCATCTCGTGGAAGTGCGCTACTTCAAGAAACAGGGCAAACCACACATCGAATGGCGGGACGGAAACAGCGGAGCATTCCAGGCCGTTTCACGCGGACAACTGGACAAGGCCCTGGCCGCCCTGAAGCAGCAATATGCGGATGGACTCTACATCAAGGTCATCCTGCCGGAAAACAGCGGCCTGTCCTACAGCGAGGCCTGGAAGTTCACCAACGATCTGCACAAGAAATACGACTATTACTTCCAGGAAACAACGAATTAGGGCCTGCTCAGGACTTCCTTCGCCACGATCCCTGTACGCTATGTAGCTTCACTGGCAATATACTTTTCCACCTGCTGCTCGAGAAGAGCCAAGGGCAAGGCGCCATTTTTCAAGATAACATCATGAAAGCGGCCATAATCAAATTTTGCACCCAGGGCGGATTTCGCCTTTTCACGTAACTCCAGTATCTTAATCATGCCGATCTTGTAGGCCAGCGCCTGTCCCGGCATCACCAGATAGCGTTCGATTTCCGCTACCACATCGGTTCTGGATTTGCCCGTCTTTTCCAGCATGTATTCAATCGCCTGCTCCCTGCTCCAGCGTTTGTGGTGCAATCCGGTATCCACCACCAGCCTCACCGCACGAAACATTTCCGCCTGCAGGCGCCCCAGGTCGTCATACGGATCTTCCAGCATACCGATTTCCTTGGCCAGGCGTTCCGCATACAGCGCCCAGCCTTCCACATAGGCGGTAAAAGGCAAGACCTTGCGGAAGGTGGGCAGCCCCTGCAACTCCCGGGCGATGCTGATTTGAAAGTGATGTCCCGGAGTGGCTTCATGATAGGCAAGCGTACGCATGCCCCATTTGTAGGTGCTGTCTATCTTGTAGAGATTGGCATAGAACACACCGGGGCGTTTCCCATCCATGGAGGGCGCATTGTAGTAAGCGCCAGGGGCCGTTTTTTCCTTGAACACGGGAATACGCTTGACCTGTACGCCAGATCGGGGGCGGACACGGAAATACGCCTCCAGTCTGGCGTCGATTTCATCGATAATCGCCTGATAGTCTTCCAGCACCTGCCGCCGCCCAGCATCGTCATCGGGGTAGAGAAAACGCGGCTCCCTGGTCAGGGCGGCCATGCGCGCACCCACGCTGCCCTCAACATATCCCTGTCCCTGTAACAGCTGATCCATCTCCTTCTCAATCCTGGCCACCTCTTTTTGACCCAGGTCATGTATTTCTTCCGCGCCAAGATCGGTGCTGGTGTTACTGTGCACCTTCCAGGCATAGTAGGCCTCGCCATCGGGCAAACTCCATACGCCATGATTGGTCAAGTCCCCGGATTGCAGCCGCTCGAAATAGGCGATCAACCGGGCATAGGCGGGGTACACATTTTCCCGGATTTGCTTTTCCACCCCCTGCAGCAAACGCTGGCGGGTCCGCTCGTTCAGCTCCGCCAGCTTGCCAAGACGCTCAGAGAAACTGGTGTATAGCATGTTTTCCTTTGGCGCTTTGGCAACGAATTCATTCATTTCGGCAAGCACTTTTTCCACCACGAACCGCGGCGGCAGGATCTTTTTCGACTCACGCAGCGCCAGCCCCTCCAGCACCTGGTCAAACTTGTTGCCGAACAGAGACAAACGCCGGATATAGTTTTCCGCATCCTCCTCATCTTCGAGCGGGTGTATGGTCGCCATGAAGGTAGGCAACTGGCTTTGTACGCCAAACATCTGATTGAGCGGATAATCGTGATAGCGGAACCTGTACCCCGCCGCTTCTGTCCTTAGAAAATAATCCAGCACGTCATAAGACAGCCGCTCCTCATCATCCATGCCCGCCCGGTCATAGGCATGCAGCTGCCGCAGGCTGTCCCGGATGCCAGCGGCAACCTTTTCCGTATGTGCCGGCGAAGCATCCGTAAGTCTGGCATTGTGGCCATCAAAACCATATTGCTCCAGAAAGCCCAGCTGGGTAAGAAGCTCAGGATCCTCCAGCAGGCGCTGGACAAAAACCTTCTCATAGAAGATCCGGATATCGAAAGGCCGGAAGAAAACAACCTGGGTAGCCAGCACGGCGCCCAACAGCAAGATTCCACCCAGGAGAATTGCAGTCCATCGGAATAGTCTTTTCACTCGGGGATTCCTGTCTTCAAAGTGATTCATGCTGGATAAATTCCAGGGTATTGCCGTCCGGATCCCGGCAAAACAGTGCGGCGCGCCCGGATCTGCTGCGCGTATAGGCGATGCCGCCTTCCTCCAGGGACAGCACCAGCGCCTCGAGATCCCGGACGCTTAACGCCAGGTGCCGGTCTCTGCCGCCATGCTGCGGGCGGGACAGGGGATCAGGATTCGGCAGCTCGAGGAGATGAAGCTGTTGATCACCAAGACTCAACCAGGCCCCGGGGAAACCAAGATCCGGCCGCTCGGCCGTTTCCAGGCCGAGTATGCCTCGATAGAACCCCAGGGATTTCTCGACACTGGAGACAAGCAGGCTTACATGGTGAATGGTGCAAACATGGTTCATATACGCATTCTCACGGCGTTTTCAGTAGCAAAACGATGACGTAAACAAGGGTTTCATTGTTGTATAATCTCTCACCTTATCCATGCAACCGGCAGGGACGTCACCCTGCGCAGTATGAACAGTGACCTGAAAAAACTCCAGCCCTATCCCTTCGAAAAGCTGCGCAAGCTCAAGGAAGGCTGCCGGCCACCGCCAGCGCTGGATCACATCGCTTTGTCCATCGGCGAACCCAGACACCCGACCCCGGCGTTCATCACCGAAGCGGTATTGTCGCATTTGCACGGATTGTCCGCCTATCCCCTGACCAAAGGAGCGCCCGGGCTGCGCGAGGCCATCTGCGACTGGCTGACACAGCGCTTTCGGCTGCCTGAAAACAGCCTGGACCCGGAACACCATGCACTTCCCGTCAACGGCACCCGCGAAGCCCTGTTC
>JAMOMB010000222.1 GCA_027068795.1 Sedimenticola sp.
GACGCCGCATCACGCAGGAAAAAGGTGCTGGAGCTGCTGGACATCGTGGGCATGCGCCCCAACGTGCTGCACCGCTATCCCCATGAGTTTTCCGGCGGCCAGCGTCAGCGCATCGGCATCGCCCGCGCCCTGAGCCTGGACCCCAAATTCATCGTCGCCGACGAGGCGGTTTCCGCCCTGGATGTATCCGTGCAATCCCAGGTGCTGAACCTGATTGCGCGCCTGCAGCGGGAGCTGCATATTTCCTTCCTGTTTATTTCCCACGACCTGGCCGTGGTGCAGCACATCAGCCACGAAATCGGCGTCATGTACCTGGGCAAGCTGGTGGAAGTGGCATCTTCCACGGATCTGTACAGGGAACCCCGGCACCCCTACACCAGGGCGCTGTTGTCCGCCATTCCCAGCCCGGACCCGGACGCCAGAACCCGCCGCACCATTCTCCAGGGCGACGTGCCATCCCCCCTGAACCCGCCTTCCGGCTGTCCCTTCCGCACCCGCTGCCCCGAGGCCATGGCGCAATGCGCAAATGCCATGCCGCCGCTGAAGAATATCCACAAGGACGGAAACATTCACCAGGTTGCCTGTCACTTGTATTGAGTCTGTTGCCTGCAAAAGGCTATAATTGGCCGTTTCAAAGCCGGAAACAACACTCATGCAAGAATACAAGACAGACAATCTGCGCATTCGCGGCACCCAGGAAGTAATCCCTGCCGCAGCCCTGCATGAGCGTTTTCCCATTACGCAGAAGGCGGCGAAAACCGTTTTTGAAACCCGCCAGCAGATCCATCGCATTCTTCACGGGGAGGATGATCGCCTGCTCGTGGTTATCGGTCCCTGCTCCGTGCATGACCCGGAAGCGGCCATGGAATACGCAAGCCGCCTCCTGGCGGTAAAAAAACAACTGGCGGATGATTTGCTCATCGTCATGCGCGTATATTTCGAAAAGCCCCGCACCACCGTGGGCTGGAAAGGCCTGATCAACGACCCGGACCTGGACAACTC
>JAMOMB010000223.1 GCA_027068795.1 Sedimenticola sp.
AAAGGGCCTGGTATTCGTACATCCGTTCGACGACCCGGATGTGATTGCCGGACAGGGCACCGTCGCCATGGAGGTGTTACGGCAGCACGAGGATCCAATAGAGGCTGTTTTTATCCCTGTGGGCGGCGGCGGGCTGATCGGCGGCATGGCCGCCTACATCAAGCGGGTGCGGCCGGAAATCCGCGTGATCGGCGTCGAGCCGGAAGACACGCCCACCCTGCACCGCGCCCTGCAAGCAGGGCGCAGGGTAACCCTCAAGCAGATTGGCCTTTTTGCCGATGGCGTAGCCGTCCGGCAAATCGGCAAGGAAACCTTCAAGCTCGCCAGACAATATGTCGATGAAGTGGTGCTGGTCACCACGGATGAAATCTGCGCGGCAATCAAGGATATCTATGATGATACCCGCAGCGTGGCCGAACCGGCGGGTGCTCTGGGAATCGCGGGGATCAAAAAATTCCTGCAGCCAGGCAGGGCCGGCAATGGCAATTTGGTGGCCATACTGAGCGGCGCAAACATCAACTTCGACCGTCTGCGGCACGTTTCGGAAAGGGCCGAACTGGGAGAGCAGCGTGAAGCCCTGTTTGCCGTAGAAATCCCTGAACGGCCAGGGAGTTTCCTGAGCTTTTGCAAGGTGTTGGGCAAACGCAATATCACCGAATTCAACTACCGCTACCATGACGATACACGCGCCCATGTTTTTTGCGGCCTCGAGCTCTCGGGGAACGGTGAGGAACGCAATAACATCATCGAACGCTTACAACGCAGAAAATTCGGCGTGACCGATCTTACCGACAACGAGACCGCCAAATTACATATTCGCTACATGGTGGGAGGACATGCTCCCCAAGTCAGAAACGAACGCCTGTTCCGTTTTGTTTTTCCTGAACGTCCCGGCGCATTGCTGGACTTTCTCGCCGGTTTGAGCCGCGGCTGGAACATCAGCCTGTTCCATTACCGGAACCATGGCGCGGCCTATGGCCGGGTGCTCGTGGGCGTACAGCTTCATGGAACGGAAGTCGGTGAATTTCGCGCCTACCTGAAAGAACTCGGCTACCGGTATCATGAAGAAACCGATAACCCGGCGTATCAACTCTTTGCCGGTTCCGGCAAGTAACAAACCAGTTCGCGTTTCAGCGGCACCCGTGGTTCCGCAAGAGTTTCACGGGGTTTCAACAAATACTTGATAGCGTTTTGCTCCAAGCACGGCGTGCTACCAACCATGCCCTCCGGGACGAAACCGGAGCTTAGTGAAACATGCGGGTGAGATGTACCCGCTTCGGAATAAAAGAATCAATTATTCCGAAACAGCACACGATTATTAACCCGGCAACCATTCAGTTTAAGTTCCGCCATCACGAGCGTATTCGTGGCAAGGCACCGTTCCGCCGGCAGGGTGATCCCTGTGAAGCGCGTCGCGGTCTGGCTCACCTCTGGCATCCTGAGGGGATGACATCATTGGTTGCCGGGTGAATAAGGCAGCGTCTATCCCTGGCGCGAGACAATCAAAGAAACCAGGCGTTCGCTAATCTGCGATTGTATACAGATCAGGGCGGCCCCTTATTTTTTTCTACTGGCTTTTTTCTTGGCGACTTTCTTTTTCGCTACCTTCTTCTTCGCTGCCTTCTTGACAACTTTTTTCTTCGCTACTTTCTTATTACTTACTTTCTTCTTTGCCGCCTTCTTGGTGACCTTCTTCTTTGCTGCTTTTTTTACGACCTTCTTCTTCGCTGCCTTCTTCACTACCTTTTTCTTCACTGCTTTCTTGGCAACCTTTTTCTTCGCTGCTTTTTTCACTACCTTTTTCTTGGCAACCTTTTTCTTTGCTGCTTTTTTGACTACTTTTTTCTTGGCCGCTTTCTTGGAAATGGCCGCCTTCTTTTTTGCGGTTTTTTTCTTTGATATCTTCTTTGCCATGAGATCCCCCATTACAGTTCAATACACGAGAGGCGCGAAACTTTGCGCCTACTATGGCGAGTATAAACAACTCATCAATAAATGCCAGCATTTACCGCCACTTAACTCTGCTTATTAGACGGCGATCAAAAATAGGAGATCATATTAACAGCGTTTACCACGCAAACCATTCAGGTTGTCTTTCCCTGGGAAAAGCATTTCACCCCATGTATAACGTGTTTTCCGTCACAATGAGATCCATTTTTATATCCCAAGGCCGTGGCGAAATACATGAGAGCTTTTGTAACTCGTATCCATATCCAACCAACGATGGACCATTCCAATATCGTCTGTTCCTGCGCCATGCAAAGCTACGATCATAATAACCTCCCCCCATGCCCAAACGGTTTGCCGCGGCATCAAACGCCACCAGAGGAACCACAACCAGATCCAAGGCCCAGGGTTTGATCAAGGCAGACGGCGTCCATTCCGGTTCGGCTATGTTGTATCTATTCGGCCGCAAAGCATCGCCCGGCCGCCAGGCGGCGAAGCAAAGGCGTTTATACCCAAGGGGATGCAGCACAGGCAGGTAACATTGCTTGCCCATGGCACAGGCCTGTTCCAGCACGGGAAGAGGATCCAGCTCGCCATCAGCAGCCAGATACAACGCGATGCGCTTCGCACCAAGAAATCGTCGCAGGGAAACCAATTGCTTGCATGCGCCAAGGGCGGCGGCCATGCGATATTCAGCACTCAACTGCTGGCGCCGCTGACGAATGCTGTTTCTGCTATCACGGGATTGGTTCATGGAAGAAAGGAAGGGAAGGCATCCTCCACCTGTGCCGTTACTGGATTGTGACCTTGAACCGGCAGGTTCAAGTGGGGGTCCCGGCTGCAGCTCAGGCTTTCCGCTCGAGACGGACATGCACACCACCGCAGCGACCTGGACTCCCTGTCTAGTGTACTAAGGCTCAAGGGTTTACTAAGCCAGCTCACGAACACCGCAGAGGATGCCTTCAACTCAAAGGCTACTCCGTTTGCAGCTAAAGTTCCAGTTGATTGAATTGATGCAGCGCAACTTCCACTTGATCCTGGAGATTGCGCATCCTCTTTTCCAGGGATGCATCCGATTCGCTGCTGTTGCTGTTGCTCAACAGCTCATGGGCCATATTCAGCGCCACCATCACCGCAATCCGCTCGGTGCCGATGATTTTTCCTGTCTGGCGAATGCTGCGCATGCGTTCATCCAGGTGCAAGGCTGAAGCAAGCAAGGCGTCTTCTTCACCAGGTTCGCAGGCGACCCGGTACTCCTTGTCCATGATGCTGACGGTTACCGTCTTTCCGGGCTTGCTCACGTATTCGCCTCGAGGGACTTCAAGCGGGTGATGATCGCTCCCACGCGACTCCGGGCCGTCTGGTTCTTTTCCATGAGCGTCAGCCGCTCTTCCTGCAGACGTTCCTGCTGGGCGCGCAAAAGACGGTTTTCCTCTTTGAGGTAAGCGCAGGTTTCGATCAACGCCTTGATCTGTTCCTCAAGTATGTCGAAAGCCTGCTGCGAGCTGTTTTTGTCAGGGTGCTTGCTCATAGTAATAGGAATATAGTTTGCATCACCGCAAGGGTCAAATAGTTTGGCAATCTGGTACCATTTGCCCATGAATGATTCTACCCTTGATTACCGGCGACTGACGGACCATATCGAAGCCGCCGGACTGGAATACTCCGCTGCGGAAACCCACGGCATCCTCAACGGAATGCTGTGCGGAAAATGCGGAAACTGGCAACAGATCCTGCTTGAGGAAACCGACCCGGCGGATCCCCAGGTGCAGGAATGCGCCGCTGAACTGGAAGGGCTGTTGCTGTTCACCGCGGAAGAACTGCGCGCCGGACGGTTTCCCCTGCAGTTGATGCTGCCCGGCGAGCAGGCTTCCATCGCTGAAAGAGCCACTGCCATACGCGACTGGGCCCAGGGTTTCCTGTATGGCTTTGGCCTCGCCGGTGAACAGAAACAACAACTGCTGAACAGTAACGCCGGCGAGGCTCTGCAGGATTTTGCCGAGATCGCCCGTATGAATGTGGAAGACTTTGGCGAGCTACAGGAAGCGGAAGAGGCATTGATGCAATTGGAAGAATACCTGTGGGTGGCGACTTCTCTCATCTGGCATGAGGCAGGCGGCAATGACGCAGACTGAATTCAAAAGGCGGCGGCGTCAGTTGATGCGCATGATGGGCAAAGGCAGTATCGCCATACTACCGGCTGCCGCCACGAGGCTGCGCAACAGCGATGTGCATTATCCCTATCGTCCGGACAGTGACTTCTATTACCTTACCGGCTTTGCCGAGCCGGAAGCCGTGGCGGTATTGATCCCCGGCCGCAAGCAGGGAGAATACATCCTGTTCTGCCGGGAAAAAGATGCAGACAAGGAGCGCTGGGACGGCGCCATTGCCGGCCAGGAAGGCGCGGTGGAGGAGTACGGGGCGGACGATTCCTTCCCCATCACCGATCTCAATGACATTCTCCCGCGCATGCTGGAGCAGTGTGATCGCGTGTATTACGCCATGGGCTGCGACCCGGATCTGGATCAGAACATGTCCAACTGGATCAACCAGATCCGCGGCAAGGCCCGCAGCGGCGTACATACTCCCCAGGAGTTCATCGCCCTGGATCACTACCTGCATGACATGCGACTGTACAAATCACGCTCGGAAATCGCCGTCATGCGCAAGGCGGCAAGGATTTCCGCCGCCGCCCACAAGCGTCTCATGAGGGAATGCGAGCCGGGCATGAAGGAATACCAGCTGGAAGCCAGCTTTCTCCATGAATGCAGCCGCCGGGGGGCGCGCCAGCAAGCCTATTCACCCATCGTCGGCGGCGGCGACAACGCAACCATACTGCATTATGTGGACAACAGCGACAAACTGGAAAGCGGCGAGCTGGTGCTCATCGACGCCGGTTGCGAGCTGGACTACTACGCTTCCGACATTACCCGCACCTTCCCGGTAAACGGCAAGTTCACTCCGCCTCAGGCCCAGCTCTACCAACTGGTGCTGGACGCCCAGCTTGCCGCCATCAAGCAGGTCAAGCCCGGCAACGCCTACAACGCCCCACACAAGGCGGCAGTGCGCACCCTGACCCGGGGGCTGGTAAAACTGGGTTTGCTCAAGGGCCAGCCGGCAAAGCTCGTCCGCGAGGAAAAATACAAAAAATTCTTCATGCACGGCACCGGGCACTGGCTGGGGATGGACGTGCATGATGTGGGCGACTACAAGATCGATGGCCACTGGCGGCAACTGGAGCCCGGCATGGTGCTCACCATCGAGCCCGGCCTGTATATTCCCCGGGGCAGCAAGGGGGTGGCGAAGAAATGGCAGGGTATCGGCATTCGCATTGAAGATGATATTCTGGTCACCA
>JAMOMB010000224.1 GCA_027068795.1 Sedimenticola sp.
TGCATGGCGCGCTTCTCCAATGCCGTGGAGCCTGGCACGGTATGGACCTGGAACGCCATCGGCAAGGCGGCAGGCGCCTGGGGCTTGACCCCCAAGGCCAATGAATCGCAAAAAGGCTTTCTGCTGAACCACCTGATTTCCGAAGAGCTGCCTGCCTGTGAAGCGGGAGAGCATATGTCCAACTCCGATCCCGTCACCGGCCAGGCGGCCTGGTTCGATGTGCGGGTGAAGGTGTACAAGGCGGGAGCGAACGAGCCGGAGATCACCTCTCCCCAGTTTGCGCCTCAGCGCGCTGTGCCCGGGCAGCAGCTGCGCAAGGGGCGCTGGCAAGCCTATTTCGCCGGCGTGTTCCGCAAGAAAGCAGGTATTTCCAAATGACGCAATTGGCTCTGGTAATCGACTTGAACGTGTGCGTGGGCTGCCATGCCTGCGTCACTTCCTGCAAGGAATGGAACACCTCCGGGTGGGCCGGCCCCCTTACGGATCACCGTCCCTATGACAAGGATCCCACGGGAACCTTCTTCAACCGGGTGCAGACTTTCGAGATAGGAGAGTTTCCGAAGACGGAAACCGTGCACTTTCCCAAGAGTTGCCTGCATTGTGAGGAGCCTCCCTGTGTGCCGGTATGCCCCACCGGAGCTTCCTACAAGCGCAAGGACAATGGCGTGGTGCTGGTGGACTACGACAAGTGCATCGGCTGCAAATACTGCTCCTGGGCCTGCCCCTACGGCATGCGCGAGCTGGATGAACACCAAAAGGTGATGAAGAAATGCACCCTGTGCATCGACCGTATCGCCAATGACGCCTTGCCCGAGGCCGAGCGCAAACCGGCCTGCGTACTGGCCTGTCCTACCAGCGCACGCCTGTTCGGCGATGTGCATGATCCGGATTCGGAAGTATCCATGGCCATCCGCGAGCAGGGCGGCTACCAGCTGATGCCGGAATGGGGCACCAAGCCCGCCAATCACTATCTGCCCCGACGCAAGACCCGCATTCAGATTTTCGAGGACGAGCTGGAAAGAGCAGACAACCCCTTGCGCAAGGAAGCCCCCCTGCCGGCGGCAGAAGGCGAAACCCTGGACGACGTATCCTTCTGATTCGGAGATATTCATGCATCCTGCATTTTCGGTAATCTTTCTTACCACGCTGATTGGCGTGGGCCAGGGGCTGTTTCTGGCGCTGGTGACCGGTCAGCTGTATTCCCTGGCGAATTTGTTGCAACCCCAGGACAGCATGTCCTTTTACGCCATGGGTTCCTTGCTGAGTCTGCTTTTTCTGGTGGTAGGGTTGCTGGCCTCGTTTTTCCATCTGGGGCACCCGGAGCGCGCCTGGCGCTCCGCTGCTCGTTGGCGTACCTCCTGGCTTTCCCGGGAGGTGATCGTCCTTCCTCTGTTCATGCTCCTGGTCGCAGGCTATGCCGCGGTGCATTATTTTGGCCTGACCAAGCCCCTGTTCGTGTTGCAGGATGTAATTCAGGTGGACGCCAGCCTGATTCTGGGCATACTGGGAGCGGTTGCCGCGTTCGCCCTGTACATTTGTACCGCCATGATCTATGCGGGCATCAAGTTTATCGAGGAATGGCACAGTCCTCTTACCGTAATCAATTTTGTTCTGTTCGGGCTGGCTTCCGGCTTCATGTTGGCATCGGCTTTTTCCGCATGGAAAGGCGTGGATCTGGTGGGATTCTATGGGGCCTGGGCGGTGGTGTTCACCCTCGCGGCGGCAGTGAGCCGCGGCTTGTCGCTGCGGCGCAACTCACATCTGGTTCACAAGAGTACGCTGCAGACAGCGATAGGCATCCGCCACAACAGTATCGTGCAGAAGTCCCAGGGATTCATGGGCGGCTCCTTCAATACCCGGGAGTTCTTTCATGGCGCGTCGCAGCGCACCTTGCGTCTGGCGTACGGATTTTTTCTGGGCATGGTGTTCCTGTTCCCGGTGTTGCTGCTGGCGGCTTCATACTGGCTGGCGTCGCCCTATTTGCCCGTGGCGGCCTTTGCCGTGCAGTATCTTGGTTTGATGGCCGAGCGTTGGTATTTCTTCGCCGAGGCCAAGCATCCGCAAAATTTATATTATCAGTCAATGGCATAGGAATGGCCGCCTGACAGCTTATTCCATTGGCGCAGGGAATTTTGCAAAGATGGATTTGTCTGACTAAGGGATGACCTTGGTATCTTGCCGGTTGCAGATGCGGGGCCTGCCTTTTTCACTTTCAAATATTGACGGAGTTTTTCCGATGACAGCGACAAAAGCACGAGCAATTCTTGCAGCCCTGTTACTGCTGGTTTTTCCTGTAAGCCAGGCCTGGGCGGACGAATGCCAGGAGGCGGTTGAACTGTTCAAGAAAGCGGGAGCCAGCGCCGAATTCTTCAACCACAGCTATGGGTACGCCATTTTTCCCAGCATTGGCAAGGGAGCGATTGGTGTGGGTGGGGCCTACGGCACAGGTTGTGTGTACGCCCAGGGACGGCATGTGGGCAATGCCACCATGACCCAGGTCAGCGTGGGTTTTCAGCTTGGCGGGGAAGCCTATACGCAGATCATTTTTTTCCAGGATCAGCGGGCCTTCAATGAATTCACCAGCGGGAATTTCGAGTTCAGCGCCAATGCCAGAGCCGTGGCCATTACGGCGGGCGCATCGGCAACGGCTTCCACCGCAGGCAGTTCTACCGGAATAAGCGGTGGAAAACATGATGCCACGACCAGGGGCTCGGGTTACAACAAAGGCATGGCGACCTTTACCATCGCCAAGGCCGGTTTGATGTATGAAGCTTCTTTGGCCGGACAAAAATACGAATACAAGCCTCTCTGACTCATGAAGAGCCGGGGAGAGCAGCCATAGTGAAGCGCCTGATCCTTTTTCGCCACGGAAAATCCGATTGGAACGCGCGTTTCCCCGACGATCATAGCAGGCCGCTGACCGAAAGGGGTAGCAAGGCCGCCAGACAGATGGGCAAGCTGCTTGCCGTTTCCTCCCAGGTGCCGCGGCTGATCATTTCCTCCACCGCGGTGCGCGCCAGGTCCACGGTGGAATTGGCCATGGAAGCGGGACAGTGGACAGCGGAATTGCAGTTTTCCGATGTTTTGTATGCCTCTTCTCCCGCCAGAGTGCTGGCGTTTCTGCACCAACTTCCGGATGCCGAGGAGGAAGTGATGCTGGTCGGACATGAACCCACCTGGTCAGGACTGGTATATGGGTTTTCCGGCGCCAGGGTGCGCGTTCCCACCGCGGCAATGATTGCCATGCAATTTCCTGGAGAGCACTGGCAGGATCTGCATTTCGATTCCGGAGAATTGATCTGGCTGTTGCAACCAAAATTTTTCAAGACCCTCTTTGCACAAGAATCATCTGTCTATTGATCCGGTAAAGCCTATCGCGGCTGGATAACTCCGGTACAATGCGCCTTTTCTTTCTTGTATAAGTCTGTTTGTGAAGAAACCAGAACTTTTGTCTCCCGCCGGCACGTTGAGAAATATGCGTTACGCCTTCGCCTATGGGGCTGATGCGGTCTATGCCGGCATGCCGCGCTACAGCTTGAGGGTGCGCAACAATGATTTCCTGCATGACAACCTGCGTGTCGGCATTCGTGAAGCGCATGCGCAGGGCAAGCAGTTCTTCGTCGCGGCGAATATCATGCCTCATGGCGCAAAGCTTGACACTTTCATGGACGATATCCGTCCTGTTGTGGAAATGGGGCCGGACGCCTTTATCATGGCGGATCCCGGTCTGATCATGAAAGTGCGCGAGGCCTGGCCGGAGCTGCCCATCCATCTTTCGGTGCAGGCCAATACCATGAACAGCTGGTCGGTGAATTTCTGGCAGTCACTGGGACTGACGCGGGTTATCCTGTCGCGGGAATTGTCGCTGGATGAAATCCAGGCTATTCGCCAGGATTGCCCGGATATGGAAATCGAGGTCTTTGTTCACGGCGCCCTGTGTATTGCCTATTCCGGGCGTTGCCTGTTGTCCGGGTATTTCAATCACCGGGATGCCAACCAGGGAAGCTGCACCAACGCCTGCCGCTGGGAATACAAGGTGCATGAGCCTCCCGCCATCGACCTGAAAGAGGTTGGTCGCCACCCCAGGGCGGATCAGTTGTACTACATTGAAGAGCCAAATCGCCCGGGGGAGTTCATGCCTATCGAAGAAGATGAGCACGGCACCTACATCATGAATTCCCGTGATTTACGGGCGGTGGAGCATGTGCAGCGGCTGGTGGAGATCGGCGTGGATTGCCTGAAGATCGAAGGGCGCACCAAATCCCATTACTATACTGCGCGGGTGACGCAGATCTATCGTCAGGCCATCGATGATGCCGTGGCGGGACGGCCTTTCGATCCTGCCCTGATGGGAGCGCTGGAAAGCCTGGCCAACCGCGGTTATACCGATGGTTTCTTTCAGCGCCATGAAACCCATGAGCTGCAGAACTATCGCCAGGGCGCTTCCCTGGCTTCCCGCGCCCAGTTTGTCGCAGAAGTATTGGAGCAGGAAGACGGCTGGGCGCTGCTGGAAGTCAAGAACCGCTTTCAGCTTGGTGATGAATTGACCCTGATTACGCCCGCGGGAAGCCACAGTTTCGAGCTGGCGCAGATGCGGGATGAGAACGGAAACCCCCTTCAAGTGGCTCCTGGCAGCGGCTGGAAGGTGTGTATTCCCCTGTCGGCGCCTGCGACTGAGCATGCCCTTGTGACTCGAAAACTGTAATGATTGATGGCACTCCTTTTGCTGGCGAGCCAGCCTGGAACCGCCTCAAGGAGAGGATGCGGATACTGGCGAGGAAAGAAGTAATGAGCCGCTTCCATCGGGTATCGGCAAGTCACAAGGCCGATGGCAGCCTGGTTAGCGCAGCGGATCGGGCCATGCAGCAGGCGGTGGAGCACTTCCTCCATGAACAGTGGCCGGAGTACGCCTTCCTCGGTGAGGAATCGGAATGCGAGATCCAGAACCAGGCGCTGGCCCAGCAGCAAGGCTGCTGGATTCTCGACCCCCTGGACGGCACCACCAATTTCATCCATGGTTTCGAGCTGTTCAGTTGTTCCCTGGCCCTGGCCATAGGGGGCGAAGTGGTGCTCGGCATCGTATACGACCCCGTGCGCGATGAAACCTTTGCCGCCCGTCGTGGCCTGGGCGCCGAACTCGATGGGCGGCCTCTGCACATTTCCGGGACATCCGTTTCGCTGGATGCTTCCCTGGCGCTGGTGGACTACAAGCGCCTGCCGCAAGCCCTGGCGGTGGCCCTGGTGGAGGCGCCCCCCTTTGCTTCCCAGCGCAACCTTG
>JAMOMB010000225.1 GCA_027068795.1 Sedimenticola sp.
GTACATCACCAGCTGGCCGGGGCCATGATAGGTGACCTGCCCGCCGCGGTCGCTGTGGACTACCGGGATGATGCCGGGGTCGAGAATATGCTCGGCCTTGCCTGCCTGCCCCTGGGTGAACACGGGAGCATGCTCCAGCAACCAGATCTCCGAAGGCGTTTGCGGGGTGCGCCGGTCGGTGAAGGCGCGCATCTCCCGCCAGGTCTGCTCATAGTCCCGAAGACCGAGCCAGCGCAGGATCACCGGCTGCATCAGAGACGCATCAGCACCCGGTCATGGGCTGTCAGATCGTCGTAGATGGCGTCCAGATGCGCCCGGCTCTGCGCTTCGATGTCCACGGTGACGGAAACATATTTGCCGTTCTTGCTGGGCTTGAGGCGTACCGCGCCTTCGGAAATATCCGGGCAGTGGCGGCGAACGATTTCCACCACCAGGGCATCGAAATCGTCTTCGTCCAGGCCCATGGCCTTGATGCGGAAGCGGCAGGGAAACACCATGCCCTGGGGTTCTGTTCTGTTTTCGCTCATGTCAATCCTCCGGTGAGGAACCGCGTAAACGCAAGCGCGCCTTGCATGCGGCGTACAAGGCGTCCATCTTCTCCCACATGGGGCCGGGATGCCCGTTGTCAACCGGGCGGCCGTTGAGGCGGGTGACCGGCATGACTTCCTTGGTGGAGCTGGTGAGCCAGATCTCTTCCGCGGTCTCCAGTTCCTCCATGGAGATACTGGCTTCCGCATAGGGCAAACCGGCGTCCCTCGCCAGTTCCAGCACCAGATCCCGGGTGATGCCGGGCAGCAAATGCCGGCTCTTGGGGGGGGTGATAATGAGATTGTCCTTGACGATGAACAGGTTGGAGGCCGTGCCTTCATTGGCCAGGCCGTCGCGCACCAGAATCGCCTCCTGGGCGCCCTCCTCCCGCGCCTGCTGCTGGGAGAGGATATTCGCCAGCAGGGTAATGGCCTTGATGTTGCAGCGGTCCCAGCGGATGTCGTCCAGGGTGATGACGCTCATGCCCTGTTTCACCAGTGCCGGGTCGCGGTGGGCCAGCGCCGTGGCGAAGGCCATTACCGTGGGGTTTATGTCTTCCGGCATGGCGTGCAGGCGCTTGCCATAGGCGCCGCGGGTGATCTGCAGGTAGATCTGCTGATCCGCATCGCCCCGTTGCGCCAGCAGCCGCTGCAAAATGTCACGCCACTGATCCTCATCCAGGGGTGGCGACATGCGAATCCCCTCCAGGCTGGCGTCGAGACGCCGCAGGTGTTCGCGGAGGCGGAAGGGTTGCCCCGCGTAGGCGGGAATCACTTCGTATACGCCGTCGCCAAACAGGAAGCCGCGATCCATTACGGAAACACAGGCGTTTTCCTGGGGGATGAATTCGCCGTTCAGATAAATCAGTTCAGACATGATGACAGGCGGGAAGCTGAGGTTAGTGAAAAACCATCAACACCTGATCGATCAGGTTATGAATGATGCCGCCTTCGCGTACATCGTGTAGCGCCACCAGGGGCGCTTCCTTGATGGTTTCCCCGTCATGCTCGACAATCACCCGGCCCAGCACCTGCCCCTGGGAAACCGGCGCCAGGATGTTGTTCTCGATGCGGATTCTCGCCACCAGTTTGTCATAGCTTCCGCGGGGAATGGTGATGTACAGATCCTCTTCCAGTCCCAGATTCAGATGGTCGCTGTCCCCTTTCCATACGCGCAGCTCCTTGAGTGGCTGGCCGGCATTGAACAGGCGGTGGGTCTGAAAGAAGCGGAAGCCGAAATTCAGCAGGGTCTGGCTTTCTTTGGCCCGGGCTTCATCACTGGCGGTGCCCATGACCACGGACATCAGGCGCATGTTGTCGCGCTTGGCGGAGGTGACCAGGCAATAGCCCGCCGCCTCGGTGTGGCCGGTCTTGACCCCGTCCACGCTGGCGTCGCGCCACAGCAGGAGGTTGCGGTTCTTCTGCTTGATGCCGTTGTAGCTGTATTCCTTGATGGAGTACAGGGGATAGAACTGGGGAAACTCCTTGATGATGGCCCGGGTGACCTTGAGGATGTCTTCCGGCGTGGTGTAGAGATTGGGATCCGGCAGGCCGGTGGAATTGGTGAAATGGGAGTTCTCCATGCCCAGTTCCAGGGCGTGCTTGTTCATCAGCGCCGCAAAAGACGCCTCGCTGCCGGCGATGTGTTCCGCCAGGGCCACGCAGGCGTCGTTTCCCGAGGAGATGATCATGCCGTGAATGAGATCATCCACAGACACCCGTTTGCCCACCTCGATAAACATGCGTGATCCGGGGGTTTTCCAGGCCTTTTTGCTTACCAGCACCTGGTCGTTGAGGGTGATGTTTCCCTCTTCCAGCTCCTTGAATACGGTGTAGGCGGTCATGATCTTGGTCAGACTGGCGGGCTCCAGGCGTTTGTCGGCGTTGTTCTCCGCCAGCACTTCCCCGCTGTGAAAATCCATGAGCAAATGGCCGGTGGCGGCGATCTGCGGCGGGGCGGGCACGGCTGCTTGCGCCTGGCCGAGGGCGGACAGCAACAGGAAAAGGGGTGGAAATAGTTGTAATGGCAATCGCATCGATCAGATTCTGAACCAGGTTGAGAGCAGACGGCCTATTGTACTACGCGGTAGGCTTCTATGCCCCATGCGGGCAGCTTTTCCCTGATCTGCCGCAGTTGTCCCTGATTGTCTACCGGTCCCAGCCATACCCGGTAGACCAGGCCCGTGCTTTGTTCCAGGGGTTTGATGATGGCGGCAATACCGGCCTGTTCCCGTAGCCGCTGCTGTAGCTGATGCGCATTCTCCCGGCTGGAAAACGCGCCAATCTGCACCCAGGCCGGAAACTGCAGGGAAAGGGGCGGTTCCTCCATGCCGGCGCTGTTTTCCGGGGCAAGGGCCACCACCTCCACGGGTGCGGTTCCCCTGGCCAATACATCCAGCTTGGACGCCGCCGCATAGGAGAGGTCGATAATGCGTCCGGCATGGAAAGGGCCGCGGTCGTTCACCTTGACCACCACGGACTTGTCGTTGTCCAGGTTTGTCACCCGCACCCAGGTGGGCAGGGGCAGGGTCTTGTGCGCCGCCGTCATGGCGTACATGTCGTAAGGTTCGCCGCTGGAGGTGCGTCTGCCATGAAATTTCATTCCATACCAGGAAGCAAGGCCCCGGGCGCGATAGCCCCGGGCATGTTCAAGTACATGATAGGTCTTGCCGAATACCGTATAGTTGGGGGGATTGCCGTATTTGCTGCGTGGCGCGCGCTGCGGCACTGCGTCGGGAATATGGCTGACGTCCACGGGGGTTTCCGGCCCGTAGTCTTCGTCCGGAAAATCGCTGGTCTTGATGCTGCACCCCCCGAGGAGGGACAGGCCGCAGCAGAAGCAGAGGGCTTTAGCCCTTGCCGGCAAACAGATCACGAATACGCTCGCTCAGCTGATACACCGCCATGGCGTACAGTTCGCTGTGGTTGTAGCGGGTGATGACGTAGAAGTTCTTCAGGGCGGCCCAGTATTCCTCGCCCTGGTCGGTTTCCAGGCGGATCAGGGCCGCTTCCAGGGCGTCGTCCAGGGCGGGATCCACAACCATGCCCGCCTTTCTCAGCTCGCCCAGGGTAAAGCGCGGCTTTACGCCGGCGTCCAGATATTTCTTCACGTCCGCGGGGGGGGAAGCGACCGCTGCTGTTACCGGCAGCCCTTTTTTCCAGCCGTGGCGGGCAAAATAGTTCGCCACGCTGCCAATGGCGTCGGTTTCATTGTTCCAGATATCGCGCTTGCCGTCCCCGTCGAAATCCACGGCATAGGCCAGATAGCTGCTGGGCATGAATTGCCCCAGTCCCATGGCGCCGGCATAGGAACCCTTGGGCTTGGCGGGATCCAGCTTTTCCTTCTTCGCCAGGATCAGGAACTTTTCCAGCTCCGAGGTGAAAAACTTGCTGCGCTTGGGATAATGGAAGGCCAGGGTATAGAGGGCGTCCAGCACCTTGTCCTTGCCGGCGATGCGCCCGTAGAAGGTTTCCACGCCGATGATGGCGACCACGAATTGCGGTGGCACGCCATAGATTTCCTCGGCCTTGCGCAGGGCCTGCTGGTTCTTCTTCCAGAATTCCACGCCCTGGCTGGCGCGTTTGCCGGTAAGGAAGATCTTGCGGTACTGGCCCCAGTTCAGGGTTTTTTCCGCCGGTTTGTTCATGCGGTCGATAATGTCCTGGCGTTTGCGCGCTTGCGCCAGGATCTTGCGCAGCTCCCCGGCGTCAAATCCCTGGGTGTCCACCATGCGCTGGATGAAGCTTTCCACCTGCGGGTTGGCGTATGCGAAGGGGGACAGGCTGAATAACAGGGGCAATAGCAGTAAGAGTTTCATTTGGGTACCAACTTCCTGTGTGTGTGGATGGACATGAGCATACCGAAACCGGCCAGCAAGGTCACCAGTGACGTTCCGCCATAGCTCACCAGGGGCAGGGGTACGCCCACCACGGGCAGCAAGCCGCTGACCATACCGGCATTGACGAACAGATAGACAAAAAACACCAGGATCAGCGCCCCGGCCAGCAGGCGGCTGTAGCTGTCCTGCGCCTGGGAGGCGATATACAAACCACGCAGGATGATGAACAGAAAGATGGCCAGCAACAGCAGAATGCCCATCAGGCCGAATTCCTCACCGAGTACGGCGAAGATGAAATCCGTATGGCGCTCGGGCAGAAATTCCAGTTGTGACTGGGTGCCGTTCAGCCAGCCCTTGCCATAGACGCCCCCGGAGCCGATGGCGATTTTCGACTGGATGATGTGGTATCCGGCCCCCAGGGGGTCGCTTTCCGGGTTGAGAAAGGTCAGCACCCGCATGCGCTGATAGTCGTGCATGAGGTACCACACCGCAGGCGCCGCCGCTGCCGCCAGCATGCCCAGCACGGCAATGAGACGCCAGCTGATGCCTGCGAGAAACAGCACGAACAGACCGCTGCAGGCGACCAGAATTGCTGTGCCCAGATCCGGCTGTTTGGCGATCAGCAGCACCGGCACCACCAGCAGCAACAGGCTCAGGAGCAGATGCTTCCAGTTTGGCGGCAGGGGCTTGCTGGACAGATACCAGGCCAGCATCATGGGCGCGGCAAGCTTTACCAGCTCCGACGGCTGAAAACGCATGAAGCCAAGATCCAGCCAGCGCTGGGCGCCCTTGCCCATCACTCCCGTAACCAGCACCGCCAGCAACAGGCCAACGCCGATGGCGTACAGCCAGGGACTCCAGCGGCGCAAGGTGTGGGGATGCACCTGGG
>JAMOMB010000226.1 GCA_027068795.1 Sedimenticola sp.
CCCCAGTCATACAACGCCCAGCTGATGCGCGTCTTTCTGTCCATCAGCTTTTGATGCCCACACCTTTTTTCAGCAGCCACAACGCCACCGCACCCAGCAGCAGCACAAACCCCGCAATCAGCGCCAGGGCAACACCGGGCTGGATGTCCGACACGCCCAACATCGCATAGCGAAACGCATTGATCATATACAGCACCGGGTTTGCCAACGACACATCCTGCCAGAACTGCGGCAGCAGATCGATGGAGTAAAAAACACCTCCCAGATAGGTAAGCGGGGTCAACACAAATACCGGGATAACCGATATGTCATCAAAACTGTTGGCGAAGATTGCGTTGATAAATCCGCCTGTAGCGAAGAGTATGGACGTGAGAACCACCACCAGCAGGGTCAAGGGATAGTTGGCGATAGGCAGATCCGTGAAGAAAAACGACACCAGGGTCACCACCAGACCCACCACCAGACCCCTGGCCACGCCGCCGGTGACATAGCCCAGCAGAATGATCCAGTCGGGCACCGGAGCAACCAGCAACTCTTCCACATGATGCTGATACTTGCTGTGATAGAAACTGGAAACCACGTTGGCGTAACTGTGGGTAATCACCGCCATGAGAATCAGCCCGGGCACGATGAAATCCTTGTAGCGGTAGCCGTCCATCTCCCCGATGCGGTCGCCAATGAGGGTACCGAAGATAATGAAGTACAGGGCCGTGGTGATTGCCGGCGGCAGGATCGTCTGCACCCAGATGCGGCTAAAGCGCAGGATCTCCCGCACCACGATGGTGACGAAGGCGATACGGTAGCGGCGTATGCGGCTCATGCCCCCATCTCCTCGCACTCTCGTTGCCGCACCCGGTCCATGAAAAACTGCTCCAGCCGGTTTTGCTTGTTGCGCATGCTCAATGCCTCAATGCCCTGGCCATTCAGCCAGTCGAATAGCTGATTCAGGCTTTGTTCCTGTTCCAGCACCGCCTCCAGGCTATGTTCATCCAGCATCTTCAAGCCGAAAGGCGCATCTTCCGCCAATGCACCTAGCGGATTGCGCAGACTGAGGATAAACACCTGGCGATGCAGACGGTGCAGCAAATCCTTCATACTGCTGTTTTCCACGATATGACCACAGTCGATGATGGCGATATTGCGGCACAGGTTTTCCGCCTCTTCCAGATAATGGGTGGTGAGGATAATGGTCGTGCCGGCGCGATTGATCTCCTGCATGAAGCGCCACATGCTGCGGCGGATCTCGATATCCACCCCCGCCGTGGGCTCATCCAGGATCATCAGGCTGGGCTCGTGCACCAGGGCGCGGGCAATCATCAGGCGGCGCTTCATCCCCCCGGACAGGCTGCGCGCCTGGGCCCGGCGCCTGTCCCACAGATCCAGGGTCTTGAGTACGCTGCGGGTTCGGATTGCCGCCCGCCTGCGGGGAATGCCGTAAAACCCGGCCTGGTTGATGACGATTTCCTCTACCGGCTCGAACTGGTTGAAGTTGAACTCCTGGGGCACCAGCCCGATGCGGCTTTTGACGCTTTCGGGATCCGTGTCCAGATCCGCGCCAAACACCTCCACCGTGCCTGAAGTCTTGCGCACCAGGGAGCTGAGTATGCCGATGGCCGTGGATTTCCCCGCCCCATTGGGTCCCAGCAAGGCGAAGAAATCCCCTCTTTCCACATCCAGGTCGATCCCTTGCAGCGCCTGGGTGCCGTTGGCATAGGTTTTTTTCAGTTGCCGGAGTTTTACCGCCTTGCTCATGTTAGGGTTTGTCACCATGCGAAAAACATCCGCCTATTGTCCAACGAAAGCACCATGGAATCCATCACAACCGAACTGCTGTTTTTTCTCATGGCCGTCGCTGCCGTCGCCGGCCTGGTGGACGCCATCGCAGGAGGCGGCGGACTGCTGACATTGCCGGCCTTGCTGTGGGCGGGGCTGCCGCCGGTTCAAGCGCTGGCCACCAACAAGCTGCAAGGCAGTTTCGGCACCCTTTCCGCCAGCATCCATTACGTCCGCAAGACGGACATACTGCAACACAAGCTGTGGCCTCTCGTCGGCGCCACATTTCTGGGTGCTGCAAGCGGCACCCTCATGGTGCAATATCTCCCTGACGAACTGCTGCGCGAGGTCATTCCCCTGTTGCTGGTTCTGTTCTCCCTGTATTTTCTGTTTTCTCCCAGGGTCAGCGACGAGGATGCCGCCCAGCGCCTGCCCCTGGGCTGGTTTGCGCTGGCGCTGTGCTTTCCCATTGGCTTCTATGACGGCTTTTTCGGCCCCGGCACCGGCAGTTTTTTCGTGCTGGCCGTGGTGGCGCTGCTGGGCCATAACCTTACCCACGCCACCGGCGTCACCAAAATTCTTAACCTGACCAGCAACCTCGCCGCCTTGCTGTTCTTCGCCCTGGGCGGGCATGTGCTGTGGGAACTGGGGCTGTTGCTTGGCCTGGCCCAAGCAGGAGGCGCCTGGCTTGGCGCGCATCTGGCCGTTCGCCATGGCGCTGTCGTCATCCGTCCCCTCCTGGTAATCATTTCCCTGGCGGTTTCACTCAAGCTGTTACTGACGTAACATACCTTTCTCCCGTGACTTGTGGTACCAGATTCCATGAAACAAAAACTGCTCAACATGCTGCAGCTGCAGGATCAGCTCAACCGCCACATCAACCCGGACTGGCTGCGGGCCGACAATGCCTGGTACCGCGCCATCTGGCTGGAAAGCGCCGAACTCATGGAACACTACGGCTGGAAATGGTGGAAGGCCCAGGAGCATGATGTGGAGCAGATCCGCCTGGAACTCATCGATATCTGGCATTTCGGCCTCAGCGCCGAACTGGTCAGCCAGCAGGGCGACCACGGGGCTGCCGCTGACAACATGCTGGCGCAGCTTCAGGGACGGCAATCGGCGGAAACCGATTTCCGCGCCAATGTGGATCAGTTGGCGCGCTTCGCCCTGGAGCGCCAGGCCCTGGATATGCCCGCCTTTCTTTCCCTGCTGGCGGAGGTGGACAGCAGCTTCGATGATCTGTACCGCATCTATGTAGGCAAGAATGTGCTCAACCGTTTCCGCCAGGATCACGGCTACAAGAGCGGCAGCTACATCAAGAGCTGGCAGGGCCGCGAAGATAACGAACACCTGGCGGAAATCTGCGCCACCCTGGACGCGGACGCGGCAGATTTCGCACAACAGGTCTATACCCGGCTCACCGCCCGCTATCCCGGAGCCTAGGGCCTGTTAACACAAATCCAGTAAACGCCGCCGGGACTGTTTTTTCACCCGGCAAAGCAGAATGAGTGAAGTGTAGTGACACTACAGGAACAAATGATAACGCCACCGGGTGGAAAAACAGCCCCGGGGATTGCGCCTGAAAAAGCGCCGCCCGGCGTTACCCATCGTTTCTTTGGAACAGCAAACTTCTCTCCTCGCGCCTTGATCGGCGCGTTTTCCGGTGCAACAGAATCTGCTGGATTCATGTTAACAGGCCCTAGGACATTTCCCGTGCATCCGCTTCCCCGCTTGTTCCTGTTCCTTGCGATGCTGCTGGCCAGCGGTTGGAGCGCCGCTGATGAAATCCGCGTGGCCGTGGCGAGCAATTTCGCCAATACGCTCAAGGTTCTGGCCAGCAACTTCAAGACGGTCAGCGGTCACGAGATCAAGATCAGTGTTGGCTCCACGGGCAAGCACTACGCCCAGATCCACCATGGCGCACCCTTCGATGTCTTTTTCGCCGCCGACAGCAAACGCCCGGCGCGACTCGAAGCAGAAGGCATTGCCCTGGCCGGCAGCCGCTTTACCTACGCATTGGGCAAGCTGGTGCTATGGAGTCCAAAAACCGGCCATGTGGATGCACAGGGAAAGATACTGGAAACGGGAACATTTCAGCATCTGGCCATGGCCAATCCACGTCTTGCGCCCTATGGCAGGGCGGCGCAGGAAGTCTTGCAGAAGCGCGGGCTGTGGAAAACGCTGAAGGGGCGCGCCGTACGGGGAGAAAACATCGCCCAGGCATT
Source organism: Sedimenticola sp. (assembly GCA_027068795.1). Classification (GTDB taxonomy): domain Bacteria; phylum Pseudomonadota; class Gammaproteobacteria; order Chromatiales; family Chromatiaceae; genus Thiolapillus. The sequence continues at coordinate 3,999 of JAMOMB010000226.1, forward strand.
TCAGTTCGTCAAAAGCGGCAATGCCGGACTGGGTTTTATCGCCTGGTCGCAGATCAAACGCCCGGGCCGGCCCGTACCCGGCTCCTACTGGAAGATCCCCCCAGATCTGTATTCCCCCATCGAGCAGCAGGCCGTGCTGCTCAATGATTCGGCAACCGCACGGGCATTTGTGGATTTCGTAAAAAGCCCGAAATCACAGCGGCTGATTCGCAGTTTCGGCTATGACATCCCATGAGCCTCGGTGAAGCCGACATTGCCGCCCTGTTCATTACCCTCAAGCTGGCGGGGCTGACCACCCTGATCCTGCTGCTCCTCGGCACGCCACTGGCATGGTGGCTGGCGCGCAGCAAATGGCGCTACAAATTTCTTGTGGAAGCTCTCATCGCCTTGCCCCTGGTGCTGCCGCCAACGGTGCTGGGTTTCTATCTACTCATCACCCTCGGCCCCAACGGGCCGCTGGGCGGCTTGTCGAAAACCCTGGGAGGCCCGTCTCTGGCCTTTACTTTTACCGGGCTGGTAATCGGTTCCGTGCTCTATTCCATGCCCTTTGTGATCCAGCCCCTGCAAAATGCCTTTGCCGCCATTGGCAACCGCCCCCTGGAAGTTGCAGCCACCCTGCGCGCTTCCCCCCTGGATCGCTTCTTCACCATCGCCCTTCCCCTGGCCCGCTCCGGTTTCCTGACTGCTGCGGTGCTGGGCTTTGCCCACACCATCGGCGAGTTTGGCGTGGTCCTGATGATCGGCGGCAATATTCCCGGGGAAACCCAGGTATTGTCCATCGCCATTTACGATCATGTCGAAGCACTGGAATACGGCCAGGCGCATTTGCTGTCCGGCGGACTGCTGCTGCTCTCCTTCCTCATGCTGATACTGGTGTACGCCGTCAACCGCCGCTTCTCCCTGGTGCTGCGATGAGCATCCGGGCCAGATTCCAGCTATGCAAAGAAGAATTTTCCCTGGATGTGGATTTGCGCATTCCCGCCCGGGGCATTACGGCGCTGTTCGGGCCGTCCGGCTGCGGAAAAACCACCTTGTTGCGCGCCATCGCCGGCCTGGAGCATTGTCCGGAGGGATTTCTGCAAATAGGCAATATGCGCTGGCAAGAGGAAAAGCGGTTCGTGCCGCCGCATCGGCGCCCCCTGGGATATGTATTTCAGGAGGCCAGCCTGTTCCCTCATTTGAACGTCCGGCGCAATCTGGAATACGGCCTCAGGCGCGTACCGGCAGCGCAACGCAAGATCCCCCTGGATCGGGCCATCGAACTTCTGGGAATTTCTCCTCTTCTCCAGCGCAAGCCCCACAAGCTTTCCGGCGGCGAAAGACAAAGAGTGGCCATTGCCAGGGCGCTGGCCGTCAGCCCCCGGCTGCTGTTGATGGACGAACCCCTGGCCGCCCTGGACCAGGCGCGCAAGCAGGAAATCCTTCCGTATCTGGAATCCCTGCACCGCGAACTGGATATTCCGGTGATCTACGTCAGTCACTCGCCGGACGAGGTTGCACGCCTGGCCGATCACCTGGTGCTCATGGAAAGGGGACGCATCTCCGCCGCCGGAGCGATCACCAAAATGCTGACGCGGCTGGATCTTCCCCTGGCCCAGGGCGGCGACGCGGAAGCGCTCATCGAAGCGACTGTTGCAGCACATGATAAAGCCTATCAGCTGACCTACCTCGATTTTCCCGGCGGTCGCTTCACTGTCGCCCATAAGGATCTGGCCATCGGAACCAAGGTAAGGTTACGCATCATCGCACGCGATGTGAGTATCACCCTGGAGCATCAGCACAACACCAGCATTCTGAACATATTCCCCGCAACCGTGGATGAAATCGTCCCGGCGGGCAGCGCCCAGGTTACCGTACGACTACTGGCGGGCAATGCGCCGATACTTTCACGCATTACGCGCAAGTCAGCCGCCCTGCTGGACCTGGCGCCGGGAAAAGCGGTCTATGTCCAGGCAAAAAGCGTAGCACTACTGGCATAGCTTGATTTGCTACACCTGCCTGCGCACCTCCAGCACGTCCGGTATCTGCGCCAGTTTCTCCAGCACCCGACTGAGCTGCGTCATGTCCGCCACTTCGGTGGTGAAACGCATGGCGGCTTTTTCCTTTTTCCGGTCGGTGTGGGTCTTCACTCCCAGCACATCCACTTCCTCATTGGAAAATACGGAGCTGATATCGCGCAGCAGCCCCTTTCTGTCATGGGCGTAAATCTGTATATCCGCCAGAAAGGCGCCCTGGGACTGGTCTTCGCTCCAGTTTACGGGCAACAGCCGTTCCGCCTGATCCTGGCGCAGTCTCTTGACCACGGAGCAGTCTTGCCGGTGTATGGTGACGCCTCTGCCCCGGGTGATGTACCCGACAATGGGATCATAGGGCACCGGCTTGCAGCAGCGGGCGGTATGGGTCATGAGGTCGTCAACGCCCTGCACCACGATTTGCCCGCCCTTCCCCGCACGCCGCTGAATACGCTTTTCCGCCTTGGCGGTAATTTCCTCGTCATCGTTCCTGGCAACGCTGCCAAGCTGTAGGTTGGCGATCTGGGTGGCAGACACCTCACCCCGGCCGATGGCCGCATACAGGTCGTCCACAGCCTTGAAATTGTATTTGGGCAGCAAGCGCTCGAGATCGGGTTTTTTCACCCCAAGGCGGCTGATCTCCTTGTCCAGGCTGGCCTTGCCCAGATTTACATGCTGGTCATAGTCCTGCCGTTTAAACCAGTGGCGTATGCGGTTGCGCGCCCGTGACGTCACCACATAACCCGAGCTGAAATTGAGCCAGTCCAGGCTGGGGCCGCCTTCCTTGACCGTAAGCACCTCTACGGTCTGACCGCTTTCCAGGGGCTGGGTGAGGGAGATCATCTTGCCGTCCGCCTTGGCACCGCGGCACCTGTGCCCCACGGAGCTGTGGATGGCATAGGCGAAATCCACCGCCGTGGCTCCCCGGGGCAGCTCCACCACCTTACCCTCCGGCGTCAGCACATAGATGCGCTGGGCCTCGAATTCCGCATCGGAATCCTCGGCAATGGCGCCCCCTTCGCCCGGCTGCTCCAGCCAGGCGCGCATCCATTCGATACGACGCTCCAGCTCCGCATCACCCTTGCTATCCTCCTTGTAGCGCCAATGGGCCGCCACGCCGCATTCCGCATGTTCATGCATTTCCCTGGTGCGAATCTGCACTTCCAGCGGTTTGCCGTCATCCCCGATTACCGCCGTGTGCAGGGAACGATAGCCGTTAGCCTTGGGATGGGCGATATAGTCATCGAATTCCCTGGGAATGGGCTGCCAGGCGCCATGCACCATGCCCAGCACCTCATAACACTGGGCAATACTGTCCACCAGCACCCGCACTGCCCGCACATCGAAAATCTGGTCGAAATCCACGGCCTTGCGCTGCATCTTTTTCCAGATGCTGTAGATATGTTTGGGACGGCCGGAAATCTCCGCCTCTATGCCATGTTGTGCGCACTGTTTCTGCAAACGCACGATCACCTGTTCGATGAACTGCTCGCGTTCATCCCTTTTTTCCTCCAGCGCCCTGGCGATCTGCCGGTATGCCTCCCCATGCAACACGCGCAGGGAAAGATCTTCCAGTTCCCATTTGATCTGCCAGATACCCAAGCGGTTCGCCAGGGGCGCATGAATGCGTTGGGTGACATCTGCGATGCGTTGCTGGTCTTCGGCTTCCAGACTGCCCAGCACCCGCATCAGTTGCAGGCGCTTGGCCAGCACCACCAGCACCACCCGCACATCATCGGCCAGTCCCAGCAGCATACGGCGCAAATTTTCACTCTGTCTGTCGCTGGTATCCGTACTGCCTGTAACCGCCACGGTGCGGATACGCACCAGATCGCGGATCATGGTTTGCACCCGTTCTCCAAATGGCTCTGCCAGTTCCAGTTCGGCGCTGGGAAGATCAGAGAGCAAGGCAACGACCAGGGTTTCCGTATCCAGACCCAGCTGATCGAGAATATCGGCCGTCTGCACCAGAGCCAGCCGGTGCTGCATGCCACCAAAGGTAGGTTCTTCATCATGAACCTGATGAACGATGTCCAGCGCCCGGGAGAGCTGGTGAAGATCCTCCCGGCTGCGCCGCCCGGCAAGCGCAGCCAGCCAGGCAGCCAGGTGCTCCTGATCCAGACTGCCTGTTTCAGGAAGATTGGACGCAGTGCCGACCATGGGTTTCGACTGCTTTCCGGAAAGGGATTTTGGTCAATTCAATCCAGTACATGGCTCACCAGCCCGTCCGCCAGCTTGGGTTCGAACCAGGTGGATTTGGGGGGCATGACCTCGCCGGCGTCCGCCACCGCCATGAGGGCTTCCATGGTGGTGGGATACAATGAGAAGGCCACTTGCCAGTCACCGGAATTCACCCGTTTTTCCAGTTCACCCAGGCCACGGATGCCGCCCACAAAGTCGATGCGGTTGTCGGTACGGGGATCCTCGATGCCCAGGAGAGGGGCAATGAGGTTGTTTTGCAACAAGCTTACATCCAGTCGCGCCACGGGATCGTCCTGGGGAATGCGGTCGGGTTTGATGGTCAGCCTGTACCATTGGCCGCCCAGGTACATGCCGTACTCGCCGCTGCGGGACGGCTTTACGGGTTCGCCGGATGGCTCGATGGTGAAGGTCTTGCTGATCTGCGCCACGAATTCTTCCGGAGAAAGGCCATTGAGGTCTTTCACCACCCGATTGTAGTCCAAGATCTGCATCTGCTCATGAGGGAAGATGACGCTGAGGAAGTAATTGTAGCTTTCTTCGCCGGTATGGCCTGGATTCGCCGCCTTGCGCGTGGCCGCCACCCGGGAAGCGGCTGCGGAGCGATGATGACCATCGGCCACATAAAGGGCATCCAGGGCATCGAAAGCCCCGGTAAGCCTATTCACCTTGTCTTCGTCGGACAGCACCCACAGCTCATGGCGCACACCATCGGCGGCGGTTACGTCCATATCCGGCGCGCCTTTGGCGGTTTCCGCCAGGATGCGGTCGATGGTTTCCGTAGCAGGATAGACCAGGAATACCGGGCCGGTCTGGGCGTTGAGCGCATCAATATTGCGCACCCGGTCGTCTTCCTTTACCGGACGGGTGAATTCGTGTTTCTTGATACGGTTCCGGTCATAGGCTTCCACAGAAGCCACGGCCATGAGACCGGTCTGCACATGATCGCCCATGGTGAGGCGGTAGACGTAGTAGCTGGGCTTGTCTTCCCGGGCCAGCACCCCCTCTTCCACCATGCGATCCAGGTTCTCGCGGCCCTTGGCATAGACCTCCGCGGCATAGGGGTCGGTGCCCTGGGGCAGATCCACTTCCGGACGGGAGATATGCAGGAAACTCCAGGGGCGACCTTCCACCATGGTTCGGGCTTCCGCCTCATTCATCACGTCATAGGGAGGGGCGACAACATCATCGGCGCGACCGGCGATGGGACGCAGACCGGTAAAGGCTTTAATCAGTGGCATGGAACTACTCGCTGGAATTGGGAACTGGAGGCAATTGTTTCAAAAAAGCCGGCCGATTGCACGACCCCGGGAGAAAAACCGAAAACTCAGGCCGCTGCCTCCCACAACCCTTTCACACCTTCCACCAGAAACTGTGCTGCAATGGCCCCCACCACCAGGCCCATGAGACGGGTAAGAATGCGGGTGCCGGTCTCGCCGAGAAAACGGTTGATATTCACGGCATAACGAAGGGTCAGGAACACGCCAACAGTGGAAACCACAACAGCAGCGTAGAGAATAAGCTTCTGCACAGTACCAACACTGTGGTTGTTGAGAACGATCAGGGTAGCGATCATGCCAGGCCCGAACAAAATGGGAATGGCCAGGGGAATGATGGAAATATCGTCCTTTTCCTGGGCTTCCTGGTTCTCGGCGCTGCTGTGGCGGGTGCTGGCCACCCGGCCATTGATCATGCTCAAGGCCAGCATGAGAAGCACCACGCCGCCAATTACCTTGATGGACAATACATTAATGCCAAACAACTGGAAGATCAGGCCGCCTCCCGCCAGAGTGACCAGCGACGCCGCCAACAAAGTCAGGGATGCCGTTCGCGCCGTTCTTTTTACATAGTCCTGATCTGCCGGGTCGATGAGCGACACCATGATGCTGGCAGCCGCCACGGGATTGAGAATGGTGATCAAGGCGAGGATATCATGCAGAAAAAGCCGGGCAAGTTCAGGCACGGGAAAACCTTTCCGGCGGCATCATTCCCGTTCTTCTATCCAGTGCATCTGGATGGCTTCGAGGATCTTCTCCCCGGTTTTTTCCGGGTCGTCATCGAAATCCGGCAAGGCGATGACCATATTGCGCAGATCCACGAAATTGACCTTCAGGGGATCCACGTCGGGATGCGCCTCATCCAGCTCGATGGCAATATCCAGCACGTCTGTCCAGCGCAGGCTCATCAGTGATTCTCCGATACCTGGTTGATGGTGTATTTCGGAATCTCGACCACCAGATCCTTGTCCTTCACTTCCGCCTGACAGCTCAGGCGCGACTCCGGCTCCAGGCCCCAGGCTTTGTCCAGCAGGTCTTCCTCCTCCTCACTGGCTTCGCCAAGGGATTCGAAGCCTTCGCGCACGATGACATGGCAGGTGGTGCAGGCGCAGGATTTCTCGCAGGCATGCTCGATTTCTATTCCGTGCTCCAGGGCGGCATCGCAAATCGTGGTGCCGGGCTCGGCTTCGACAACCGCGCCTTCGGGGCAGATTTCCTCATGGGGAAGAAAGATGATCTGGGGCATATTTTTTGTCTCTGTATGCAAATGCGATATCACTGTCATCCCGGCGCGGGCCGGAATCCGCTCGTTACCAGCATTTCTGGATCCCGGCCTGCGCCAGGATGACGAATACGAACATGTTTTCTTGTCGTGGCCCTTGTCCAGGCGGCAAGGCTATTCAAATTCATTGACGTTGTGACCGGCCATGGCTTCCTGGATGCCGGTATTCATGCGGCGTTCCACATAGAACTCGCACACTTTTTCCACATGCTTCGCCTGTGTATCGATAACACCGGCATCGTCCACCTCGATGGCTTCCACAAGTTGTTGCAACGCGGTATCGATCCGTTCTCTTTCCTCGGCATTCAGCAGTGCTTCGCCGTCCTTGGCCAGGGCCGCCTGCAATGCTTCGACCACGCGCATGCCTTCCACCCTGGCTTCGGCCAGCCTGCGTTCTTCCAGATCCTCTTCTGCATGCTCGAAGGAGGCCTGCAACATACCTGTGATTTCCTCATCGCTGAGGCCATAGGAAGGCTTGACCGTGACACTGGCCTTGACACCCTGACTGAGCTCTTCCGCTTCCACGTTCAGCAGGCCATCAGCATCTACAGCAAAGGTCACGCGGATACGCGCCGCGCCGGCCACCATGGGGGGTATGCCGCGCAGCTCGAAGCGCGCCAGGGAACGACAGTGTTCCGCCATTTCCCGTTCACCCTGCACCACATGCACCACCATTGCAGTCTGGCCATCCTTGAAAGTGGTGAATTCCTGGGCCCTGGCCACAGGAATGGTGGTGTTGCGGGGAATGAGCTTTTCCACCAGGCCACCCATGGTTTCCAGCCCCAGGGACAGGGGCGTGACATCCAGCAGCAGGATTTCATCATCCGGCTTGTTGCCGGCCAGCACATCTGCCTGTATGGCGGCGCCCAGGGCGACCACCCGGTCGGGATCAATATCCACCAAGGGGGGCTGACGAAAAAACTCGCCTACTTTTTCCCGCACCCGGGGCATGCGGGTGGAGCCGCCGACCATGACCACATCCTGAATTTCCTCTACATCCACCCCCGCATCCCGCAGGGCGCGGCGGCAAGCATTGATGGTCTTGCGGATCAGGGGGTCGACCAGGGCATTGAAGGTGTCGCGATCCAGGCGTCCCCGCCAGCGGCCACCGCCGGGAATGGCGATATCCAGATCCACGCTCTCGGCATCGCTCAGGGCCTCCTTGGCGTGGCGCGCATCCTGCATCAGCTGGCGCAACACTTTGTGCTCCGCATCATCGGCGATGCCCGCCTGTTGCATGATCCATTCGGCAACAGCCTGATCGAAGTCATCACCACCAAGCGCAGAATCACCCCCGGTGGACAAAACCTCGAATACACCTTTGTTGAGGCGCAAAATGGAGATATCGAAGGTGCCGCCGCCCAGATCGAAAATGGCGTGAACCCCGTCCGCGCCGCGATCCAGCCCGTAGGCGACAGCCGCAGCCGTGGGTTCGTTGAGCAAGCGGAACACATGCAGCCCGGCCAGTCTGGCGGCGTCCTTGGTGGCCTGCCGCTGGGCATCGTCGAAGTACGCGGGAACGGTGATCACCACGCCGCTGAGTTCGCCGCCCAGGGTATCTTCCGCACGCCTGGCGAGCACCTTGAGAATCTCGGCGGAGACTTCGATGGGGCTGACATCTCCCGCCATGGTGTGAATACGGGGCACACTGCTGTCGGTCTGCACGAACTCATAGGGCAAGCCTTTACCCAGGGATTTGATATCGGATACGGCGCGACCAATCAGGCGCTTGGCGGAAGCAATGGTGTTCAGCGGGTCACGGGTCGCCTGTGCGCTTGCCACATGCCCCGTCTCCACATGGTCTGCCGTGTAGCGCACCACGGAGGGCAACAGGTGACGCCCCTGCTCATCCGGCAGGGTTTCCGCCTGGCCACTGCGCACCGCCGCCACCAGGGAATTGGTTGTGCCCAGGTCGATGCCCGCCGCCAGCTTGTGCTGGTGGGGCGCTGCCGCCTGTCCAGGTTCAGCGATCTGCAACAGGGCCATCAGCGCGTCTCCTCCAGCTCGGCTTCGAGGGATTCAGCCTCGGACAGCAGCTTGTTGAGAAACTGCATTTTTCGCACGGCTTCCCGCGCCGCCGCAAGATTGGTAGGGGTGGGATCCTCAAACTGAATGGCCATTTGCGCGACCTGTTTCTTGATCATGGCGCTGATGCGCTCCATGAGTTCATCGAGGGCGGCTTGCGGATCATCAGCATGGCGCAACTGCTCCAGCTCTTCACGCAATTGTAGCTGCTCCATGAGAAAAGCGGTATCGCGGGTGGTTTCTTTCTCCGCCTGCATGTCGATGCCATGCAGGGAAAGCAGATATTGGGCGCGCAGCACCGGATTCTTGAGGGTTTCATAGGCTTCGTTGATGCGCGTGGTTTGTTGCAGGGACAGGCGCTGCTCCTGTTCGGTGCCACTGGCGTAGCGATCCGGATGCGCCACCCGTTGCAGATCCCGGTAACGCTCCGCCAACGCAGCGCCGTCGATGATGAATCCCACGGGCAGGCCGAACAGTTCAAAGTGGTTTTTGGAAAGATCGAACATGAAGATCCTGGTGCTAGATGGCGGCTTCAGACGGTGAAGCTTTCACCGCAGCCACAGGAGGCCTTGGCGTTGGGGTTGTTGAATTTGAAGCCTTCATTCAATCCTTCCCGGCCAAAATCCACTTCCGTTCCATCCAGGTACAGCAGGCTCTTCTTGTCCACGACAAGTTTCACGCCATGGTCTTCAAACACCACGTCGTTTTCCTCATCCAGCTCATCCACGAACTCGATGACATAGGCCATGCCGGAGCAGCCGGAGGTCTTTACCGCAAGGCGCACCCCCACGCCCTTGCCGCGGTTGTCCAGAAAGGAGCGCACCCGCTCGGCTGCCGTCTCGGTGAGGGAGATGCCCATCTCGTCAGTTCTGCTTGGAGGCGAAATCGTCGATGGCCGCCTTGATGGCGTCTTCCGCCAGCACCGAACAATGCACTTTTACCGGCGGCAGCGCCAGCTCTTCCGCAATATCGGTATTTTTGATCTGTTGCGCCTCTTCCAGGGTCTTGCCCTTCACCCATTCGGTCAGCAGGGAACTGGAAGCAATGGCGGAACCGCAACCGTAGGTCTTGAACTTGGCGTCCTTGATCACGCCATCCTCGCCGACCTCGATTTGCAGGCGCATGACATCGCCGCAGGCCGGAGCGCCCACCATGCCGGTGCCGACGTTCTTGGCCGCATCATCCATCTGACCGACATTGCGGGGATTTTCGTAATGATCGATAACTTTTTCGCTGTATGCCATAGTTGAATTCCTCTTAATGAGCCGCCCATTGCACCGACTTCAAGTCGATGCCGGCCTTGTACATATCCCACAGGGGAGACAGGTCACGCAGCCTCTGAACTTGTTCACGCAGCTTATTGATAACGTAATCTATTTCTTCTTCCGTCGTATATCGACCAAGAGTGAAGCGCAAAGAACTGTGCGCCAGCTCATCCTCACGCCCCAGGGCTCGCAGCACATAACTGGGTTCGAGGCTGGCGGAGGTGCAGGCGGAGCCGGAGGACACGGCCATGTCCTTGAGCGCCATCATCAGGCTCTCGCCTTCCACGAAATTGAAACTGACGTTCAGATTGCCCGCAATACGCTGCTCCAGGTCGCCGTTGAGATAGACTTCCTCCATGTCCTTGATGCCGTTCCACAGGCGGTTGCGCAGCGCCAGAATACGCGCATTTTCTTCGGCCATTTCCTCTTTTGCGATACGGAAAGCCTCGCCCATGCCGACGATTTGATGGGTCGCCAGGGTGCCGGAACGCAAACCGCGCTCGTGCCCGCCGCCATGCATTTGCGCCTCCAGACGCACCCGGGGCTTGCGCCGCACATACAGGGCGCCCATGCCCTTGGGGCCATAGATCTTGTGGGCGGAAAAACTCATGAGATCCACCGGCATTGCCTGCAGGTCAATCTCGACTTTACCTGCGCTTTGCGCTCCATCCACATGAAATATCACATTATTTTCTCGGCAAATATTGCCGATGGCGGCAATGTCCTGGATCACGCCAATTTCGTTGTTTACATGCATCACGGAAGCAAGAATTGTATCTTCACGCAGTGCGGCGCGGAATGTTTCCAGATTCAGCAGGCCATTCGGCTCCACATCCAGATAGGTGACTTCATAGCCTTCGCGCTCCAGCTGGCGGCAGGTGTCCAGCACCGCCTTGTGCTCGGTCTTCACCGTGACAATATGCTTGCCCCGCTTTTGATAGAAATGCGCCGCCCCCTTGAGGGCCAGGTTGTCCGACTCGGTTGCCCCGGAAGTCCAGACGATTTCCCGGGGATCCGCGTTGATCAGCGCCGCGACATTCTGCCGCGCCTCATTCACCAGCTTCTCGGCTTCCCAGCCGAAAGGATGGCTGCGCGAGGCCGGGTTCCCGAAAACACCATCCCGGGTCAGGCAACGGCACATCTTTTCCGCCACCCGCTCATCAACCGGTGTTGTCGCAGAGTAATCAAAATAAATTGGGAGTTTCATTCAATGCTCCAGATTTCCTTACACCATACAGCCTTGCAAGGTAGATTTCTGTTGTCAGTTCCAGGAGACATGTCGGCCCGCCTGTTTTTGCTTCTTGGCAAGCTGCTTGTCCAGCAGATCCTGCAGGCTGATGCTGCTCAGGTATTCGTAAATACTGTCGCTCAGATCCTGCCATAACTCATGGGTCAGGCAGCGTTTGTCCCCATGGCAATTGCCCTTTCCGCCACAGGCGGTGGAATCCAGACGCTCGTCCACCGCGGTGATCACTCCCGCCACATTGATGCGCCTGGGCTCGAGACCAAGACAATAGCCGCCGCCAGGGCCGCGAATGCTGTTCACCAGCTCCCGCTTGCGCAGGCGGGCGAACAACTGCTCCAGATAGGACAGGGAAATATCCTGCCTGTCTGCGATATCCGCCAGGCTCACCGGCCCTTCCTCACCATGAAGCGCCAGATCCAGCATGGCTGTTACTGCATATCGGCCTTTGGTGGTCAATCTCACGGGTCAGCACCGGGGTTCATGTTCTGAAGGAAACTATACATTACCGAGTATTTTAGTCAAGTATTAGCGAGAGCAAAATGAACGATATATTCCATGCTATTTCTCCTGGATTTTTCCGGACCTCTCCTCGCCACTCTCTCCCTCTTCCAGGCGATTGAGCTCATCCGCCGTGGAGACGATCTCACAGGAGGCAAGCTCCGGCAGATCCACTTCCTCATCGGTATAGCCCATGCTCTTCAGCACCTCGCACATGCGGGACATTTTCGACTCCAGCACATGCACATGATCCAGCATGCAGTTGATGGCATTGGCCACGGGATCCGGCGCATCCTCCGTGGCTCCGTAGGCGTCAAACCCCATTTTCTGCGCCAGTTTTTCCCGATGGGCGGTATCACGGGGGGAGCGCCGCTCCACCAGTCTGCCAGGTATGCCCACCACGGTTGCATTGGACGGCACCGGCTTGACCACCACGGCGTTGGAACCGATTCTGGCCCCGTCCCCCACAGTAATAGGTCCAAGCACCTTGGCGCCGGCCCCCACCACCACGTCGTTGCCCAGGGTCGGATGGCGCTTGCCCTTTTCCCAGCTGGTTCCTCCCAGGGTCACGCCATGATAGAGGGTGCAGTCATCCCCGATCACCGCAGTCTCGCCAATCACCACGCCCATGCCGTGATCAATGAAAAACCGACGCCCAATGGTAGCTCCGGGGTGGATTTCCACACCCGTGAGCCAGCGCGCAATATTGGACACCACCCGTCCAAGCCATTTCAGGTTCCGCTTCCACAAGCCATGGGAGACGCGATGGGCCAAAACCGCATGCAGGCCCGGATAGGTGCTCAGTACCTCAAAGGTGGTGCGCGCCGCCGGATCACGGTCAAAAACAGACTGGATGTCCTCGCGCAGACGTTCAAACATGATGTTGTACCCTGTCGTCAGGAATATCCGACCATTTTACTCTATTTTTCTGCTCCCCCCCAGCGGGTTTGAGCAAATGATGGCGAAGCATCCAGCTACTCAACCGGAACGAAGCACCTGAACCGGGGGCGTACGCAACAGGCTGCGCGTAACCAGAAAGCCGATCAGCACCAGCCCCAGGAGGCCGCCGGCCATTCCCGTCAGCCACAACATGGCATTCCACCCCGCATCCAGGTCGAACAGCAGACCGGCAATCAACTGCTCGGTTACCGCCGCCAGGGTCGCCCCCAGAAATCCCGAAAACAGGCCCAGCAGGCCAAATTCGGTGAGCATGGCCAGGGTCACCAACCTGCGGCTGCCCCCCAGGGTGCGCAGTATGGCAATCCCCGCAGCACGTTCCTCACGGCTGATCTGCACGGCGCTCAAGGTAACCAGTACCGCCGCCAACAGGGTAAACAGGAACACGGATTCCACCGCCTTGGCGCCCTGGTCCATGACTTGCCGCACCCGCGCCAGCATGGGGCGGATATCCAGGAGTGAAACCGAGGGATGATCGGCTTCCAGTTTGCGCACCACCCGGGGAGTATTGTTTTCATCGAGATACAGGCTGCTGATATAGGCCACGGGCAAATCCGCCATCAATGCGGCATTCCCCTGAATGAAGAAGTTTACATTGAAGGAATCCCAGGCGACGCTACGCAGGTTGATGACCTCCGCGCTGAGCGTCTGGCCTGCCACATCGAAGTCAAGCCTGCTTCCCAGACGGATGCCCAGTGTCTTGGCGAGTCCAACCTCGACGCTGAACCCCCCCGCCTGCTCCGGAGAAAAAACCCAGTCCACGCCTGCAACCGTCTTGTTGTCGGATTGCAGACGGTCGGAAAACCCCAGGCTGAACGCCCGCATCAGCAAATGCCTGGCGCGGTCGTCTGTATACTGATCCGCATTCAGCGCCCGGCCATCCAGCCGGATCAGACGCCCTCTGGCGGTGGCATACATGCCGGAATGCTTGATGCCCTGCTCATCGAACCAGCGTTGCAGCGAAAGCTGCTCGCCGGGCTGGATATTGATGAGAAAATGATTCGGCGCCTGGCGAGGCAGGCTGCCCTGCCACATTTCGAGCAGATCGACCCGCACCAGCGCCAGCAGCAACAGCATGGTGATCCCCATGGTGAATCCCAGCAACTGCCACAGGGTCAGGCCGGGATTCCGGGTCAGCGCCGCGATGCCGATACCCACCCCTCCCGCCCTGCCCCGAAACCGCCGGAGGAACAGGATCAGCATCCAGCCAAATGCCGTCACCAGCAGAATGATCACGGCTACCAGCGCCAACATGGCGGCCGCCAGCCGCCAGTCCTGCACCTGCCAGATCACCAGTATGGCGAAGATCCCCGCCGCAACACCCCAGGAAAGCCATGCCGAGACATCCACGGGTTCGAGATCACGCCGCAACACCCGCAAGGGGGCGATGTGACGAATTCGCCACAAGGCCGGCAGGGAGAAACCGCATAGCAGCACCAGGGCATAGGCAAAGGCCAACCCCACCGAGCGCCAACCCGGCGCAGGCAACTGCCCGCCAAACCAGTCACCGATCAGGGCATAGAGCATTTGCTGGCCGAGATAACCCGCGAAAATGCCCAGCAGGCTGCCCAGCAGAAACACCAGCAGAACTTCCTTCAAGTGGTATCCCAGCACCTGGGCGGCGCTCATGCCCAGGGTGCGCATGACAGCGACGCCATCCATGGCCTGGGTCACATATTGTCGCGCCGCGAGCATAATGGCTATGCCGGACAGCAGACTGGCGCACAGGGCCGCCAGCTCGAGAAAACGCTGCCCCCGATCCAGGGCCTGGCGCATCTCGGGGCGGGCGTTTTCCACGCCCATGATCTTTGCGCCGGGCGGCAGGCGGGAAGCCAGCCAGCGCCGCATCTCCTCCACGGCATGCGCCGGACCGGCAACGAGAAAACGGTATTGCGCCCGGCTGGCCGGCGTCAGCAAGCCGGTGGCCGCCACATCCGCATAGTTCATCATCAGCTGGGGCGCAAACTGAAACAGATTGCCGGACAGGTCCGGCTCCTGGATCACTTCACCACGCACCAGCAATTGCAGCTTTCCCAGGGGCAACTGCAAACCCTGGTCATCGATGCCCAGTTTCCGGCGCAGGGAGGCGCTGGCATAGGCCTGCCCCCTGGCCGGCGCGGACTGCAAGAGTTCCCGGCCGATGCGAACCCTGAATTCCCCCCGCAGGGGATAATTTTCATCCACTGCCTTCACTTGCACCAGAACCGGCCGGTCCTGGTGAAAAACAACGCTGGGGAATACAACCTGTCTCGAGGTTTTCAGCCCGGCAAGGGCGGCCTGTCGCGCCCATTCCCCAGGCGTAGCGTCGCCTTGCTGCACCACCAGATCAGCAGCCATCAGGGTTGCGCCCTGCAGCAACAACGCCCTGTTCACGCGATCCACAAAGAAGGAAACCGATGTCAATGCAGTCACGGCAACTGTCAGGGCCAGCGCCAGAAGCAACAGCGCCTTGTTTCGCCACAAGCGGCGGGACAAGGAGGACAGGCCCGTCAATGCGCACTTACCAGCTTGCCATAAGCAAGGCGATAGACCCGGTCGCAGCGCATGGCCAGCTTGTCGTCATGCGTCACCAGCACCAGGGCGGTGGCGCAACGATCCCGCAGGGAAAACATCAGGTCGATGATCTGCCGCCCGGTTTCGGGATCGAGGTTCCCCGTAGGCTCATCGGCAAACAGAACCCGGGGATCACCGGCGAAGGCCCTGGCCAGCGCCACCCGTTGCTGCTCCCCCCCCGACAACTGGCGCGGCAGGTGATCACTGCGGCCGGCCAGGCCCACTGCTTCCAGCAGGCGAAGCGCCTGGGCATGGTGCCCCCCTTTCCCTGCAATCTGCAGGGGCAAGGCCACATTCTCCAGGGCCGTCATCCCCGGCAGGAGCTGAAAGGACTGAAATACAAAACCCACCCGGCCCAGCCGCAACCGTGCGCGGGCATCCTCATCCAGCCCCTTCAGGCGCTGACCGAGCAGCGCCACCTCGCCAGCCACAGGCTCATCCAGCCCGGCGAGCAAGCCCAGCAGGGTGGACTTGCCGGAACCCGAAGCACCCAGCAATGCCACCGCCTCACCGGCATTGACATTCAGATCCACCCCCTTGAGGATAGACAGCAATGCCCCGCTGGGCGCCTGCACGTCTTTGGTTACATTTTTTGCCGATATGAGAATATTCATTTTCCTGTTGCTGTTGCTGTCCGTCTGGCCCGCCAATGCCTGGGCAAACCAGAGCATTCTGATTCTGGGCGACAGTCTGAGTGCCGGCTATGGTATCAGCAAGGAGGAGTCCTGGCCTGCGCTTCTGCAACAAAGACTGGAGCAGTCCGGCCTCCCCTGGCGGGTGGTCAACGCCAGCATCAGCGGCGACACCACTCACGGGGGCCTGAGCCGCCTGCCCGGAACCCTGGCACGGGAAAAACCCGGGATCGTCATTCTCGGGCTGGGGGCCAATGACGGCCTGCGCGGGCTGCGCCTCCAGGACACCGCCCACAACCTGGACAGAATGACGGTCCTGGCCCAGGAATCCGGCGCCAGAGTGCTGCTGCTGGGCATTCAACTGCCTTACAACTATGGCCCGGCCTATCGGGAGAAGTTCAGCGCCATCTACGGAAAGATCGCGCAACAAAGACATGCGGCGCTGGTGCCGTTTTTCCTTCGTGGCGTAGCCGAAACCCGGGCCATGATGCAGCCGGACGGCCTCCACCCCACCGCCGCCGCCCAACCCGCCATTCTTGAAAATATCTGGCGGGAGCTGTATCCCCTGCTGCGGAAATGATGCCGTATCTGCTGCTGCTTCTCTTGCTGCTGGCCGTTATCCTCGGCCCCCAATGGTGGGTGCAGCGGGTGCTCAACCGTTATCATCAACACCCGGAAGAAAACTTTCCCGGCACAGCGGGTGAACTGGCCAGACACCTGCTGGACCGGTTTGGACTGACCCATGTCCGTGTAGAGGCAAGCCAGGAAGGCGACCACTACGACCCGGCGGCCAGCGCCCTGCGGCTGACGCCGGACAAGCTCGGCGCCAAAACCCTCACCGCCATCACCGTGGCCGCACATGAGGTGGGTCATGCCCTGCAACATCACGCCAATGAACCCATGTTCGCCTGGCGCAGCCGCCTCGCCGCAGCAACCATCTGGGGGCAACGCCTTGGTTCCCTGCTGCTGTTCGCCAGTCCCATGCTCATCCTTCTTACACGAACGCCCTCCCTGGGCGTCATTTCCTTTGCCGGCGCCTTCCTGCTGATGGGACTGGGCCTGCTGGTGCAACTCATCACCATTCCCGTGGAAACGGACGCCAGTTTCAACAAGGCCCTGCCCCTGTTGAAGAACGGTTATCTGCAAGAATCGCAATACGCCGCCGCCACGCAAATCTTGCGCGCCGCCGCCTGGACCTACGTCGCCTCATCCCTGGCGGGCCTGCTGAATTTCTGGCGCTGGATGCAGTTGCTGCGAAGATAGCAATCCGGCGATTTCTTGCCCCGGCTCAACGCCTGCATGCACCTGTCCGGTTGACGCAGCCCGTCACAACTGACAGACTGCGCGCCTCGCCAAAAGGTGCTCCGCGGTTCATGGCCCGGAGTCAAACGGGAAGCCGGTGAAATACCGGCACTGCCCCCGCAACGGTGATTGGGGAAAAGCAGCAACGGCCACTGGGATCGACGCATCCTGGGAAGGCGCTGTCTTTTTTGGAGATTCCTCCACCCCATCAGTCCGGATACCGGCCTTTCGGCATATCCCTAACCCGGCGCGGGTGTGCGCCATTGACAAGGAATACTCGTATGAAAATTTCTGTATTTACCCTGGCCCTGACCTTGGGGCCGGCCTCACTGCATGCAGCGCAATCGCTGGAAACCCTGGTGGTCACCGCCACCGGCTACCCCACCGCCATCGACGACACCCTGGCCAGCATGGAAATCATCACCGCGGAAGACATCCAGCGTTCCGCCGCCACGGACATCGCCGATCTGCTCAAATTTCACACAGGACTGGAAATCGGCCGCAATGGCGGCCCCGGGCAAGCCACTTCCCTGTTCATCCGCGGCACGGAAAGCGATCACAATCTGGTGATGATCGATGGCGTGGCCATCAATTCCAGCAGCCTGGGCAGCGCC
>JAMOMB010000227.1 GCA_027068795.1 Sedimenticola sp.
AGTAGGCCGGGCGGAATTCAAGAACCTGGCCAGAGCGCAGATTTCCGGCCACACCACGGGCATGTTAAAGATTCTGTTTCACCGCAAAACCCTGGAGATCCTGGGCATCCACTGCTTCGGCCAGGAGGCGGCGGAAATCATCCACATCGGCCAGGCCATCATGTCCCAACCCGGCAGCGGCAACAATCTGCGCTATTTTGCCGAAACCACCTTCAACTACCCCACCATGGCGGAAGCCTACCGGGTGGCGGCATTGTATGGACTGAACCGGGTATATTGTTGATCTGACAATCCACTACTGCGAAGCCAACATGGACATCCGCACCAGCTCCGCCAGGGAGCCTGCTTGCATCTTGTCCATGACCTTGGCGCGATGCGCCTCGACAGTCTTGGCGGACACCCCCAGGGCATTTGCGATCTCCTTGTTGGATTTTCCGTCCGTCACCATTTCCATGACTTCATGCTCCCTGGGAGTGAGCAGGGACAGGCGTGAAGCCAGCTCGGCGCGCTGGGACTGCTCCCAACGCTGTTGTTCATCCACCGACAAGGCATTGCGGATGGCATCCAGCAGCAGTTCGTCATTGAACGGCTTTTCGATGAAGTCGATTGCTCCTTCCTTCATCGCCCGCACCGACATGGGGACATCGCCATGCCCGGTGATAATGATCACGGGAATATGGATTTCATGGCGCTGCAAATACTCCTGCAATTCCAATCCGCCCATGCCCGGCATGCGCACATCCAGCAGCAGGCATCCCGAACGGCCGGGATAGTAGGCATCGAGAAAGGCCTCCGCGGAGGCATAGCATTCCACCGCCAACCCCACGGATTCGATGAGCCACTGCAGGGAGCTGCGCATGGCTTCATCGTCATCCACCACGAAAACCGTTGACTGGGGCTGTGCTTGACTGTCGTTCATGAGGCAATACTCTCCGCGATGACGCTGCTGGCCGGCAGCTCGATGGTGAACACCGTGCCTTTTCCCGGCAGGGAATCCGCCATGATTCTACCATTGTGTTCGGCCACGATGGTCTTGCTGATGGACAACCCCATGCCCATGCCGGTTTTCTTGGTGCTGAAAAACGGATCGAACAGATGTTTCAGATCCTCCATCGCTATGCCAATGCCATTGTCCTGAACACGTATATAAGCCATGCCCCGGGCGCTCAGCCCTGTTTCGAGAAGCAAACGGCGCCCCTTCTCACGCCGTTCGCCAAGGGCGTCCAGGGAATTTCGCAGCAGGTTCAATATCACCTGCTCTATCTGCACCGGGTCGATCCGGGCGATCACTGGCTGACGGCTCAACTGCAGCTCGATGGCGATCTTCAGCTTCTGGCGGTCATGGGCAATCAGGGTGCAGGCATCTTTCACCAGGGTATTCAGATCCGTATGCTCGCGCACTGGCTGCTGGCGCGTGACCATGCCGCGCAGGCGCTTGATGATCTCCCCGGCGCGCTCCGCCTGCAGGGAAATCTGCTCCATGGCCTTGATCAGCTCTTCCTTTTCCCCCATGCCCAAACGAATACGCCGGGCGCAGCCGTTGGCGAAGTTCACGATAGCGGAAAGAGGCTGGTTCAGCTCATGGGCGATACCCGTAGCCATTTCCCCCATGGTGCTCAAGCGCGACACATGGATCAGCTCGTTCTGGCGGTGACGAGCCTCCTCCTCGGCCTGGCGGATTGCCGTGATGTCACGCCCGTATACATTCACATAGGCAAGATTGGCAACCGGCGCCAGCAACAGGGAAAACACGCCGGCGCTGGTTTCCACTTCCACCTCCGTGGAATGGCCGGTTTCCAGGGTCTGCTCCACCAGACGCTTCCAGTAGATGGGTACGGTCTGCATGCGCCGGCAGCCCCAGTATTCCAGAAGGGCGTCACTGGCCTTGTTGGCGTAGATCACCACGCCCGGCTGATTGATGCGCAGCACCGGAAGCGGACTCTCCCCAGGGAAAGCGGCCAGGCTGGATATCTCCTGGGCCTGGCGCTTTCGTTCGGAAATATCCCGTATATAAGTGGTGAAAAACAGTTTGTTTTCCAGCATGACGGGCTTGATGGCCACTTCCACGGGAAAGAGCTTGCCATCCTTGCGGCGGGCACTGAGGGTGCGCAATACCGTGGGCGACTCCGGCGCCTGCTCTCCCAGGCAGTCGTACAGCAGACTGTTGAACGCCTCCCGGGATCCCTTGTCGAAGATCAGCTCCTCCAGCGCCTGGTGCAGCACTTCCTCTCTGCTGTAACCGAAGATCTTTTCCGCCGTCGGGTTGAAATCCACGATGCGGCCCGCCTGGTCGATGGTCACAATGGGATCCAGCGAAGCATCCAGCACCGCTGTTTTCAGCGCTTCCCTTTCCTGTATCTCCGCCGTGTATCTTGCCCGCATTTCTTCCCTGGCTTTCATCACCGCCTGGGTAAAGCTGCGGATCCAGTCTTCCATGATCAGCAACTGGTTCCCCCCCCGGGGCGTGGGATGTTCGATATGCAAGGCTCTGCTGGAGAATTTCGCCACCCGTTTCAGCAGACGGTTGATGCGGCTGGAAATCAGGATGAACAACAATACGAAGATCAATCCCACGATGGCGGCGCCCGTCAAACGGTGGCGGCGTTCAACCGCAATAATGCTTTGTCTGGTGGCGTCGATGACATCCCTGGAAATCAGGGTGGCGAAGAGCAGGTTCAGGGGCGCATTGCCATATTCGAAAAAGGACTGGGCGGTAATTACATAGTCGGATTCCAGCGCATTGATATTGGCGCCATCCAGCAAATCGGTATTGCGGCTGCTGGCGAGTATGGTCTGGCTTTCGCTATCCACCAGGGCTACTGTGGTCTGCGAGGTGCTGGCGCGCTGCTGGGAAGCGTTGAGGAAGGTCTCATCAATACTGACCAGCAACACCAGGGAACCCATCTGATTGTAGCTGGCATCCTCCACACGCTCGGAAATGAGCACATAAAGCCCCCCGTCGAGCCGGGTGATATACGCCTGCTGGCGCGCGCTGGCAAGCGCATGTTGCAGTTCCGCCGCCGTCTCCTTCGGCAAGGGCTTGTCACCCAACTGATACACCTCCCTGATCTTGCCGTCCAGATCCGCCAGCAGCGCAAGGCTGGGTTTCACCGGCAAACCCTTGATGGCGTCTTCCGGCAACCATACCGGCGCTTCCTCCCTGTACAGCAAGGGCGCATCATTGTCGTTGGAAAACCAGAACACCGGCTCCAGGTAATCCGCCATGCGGCGGTGGTGGGCCAGCAATCGCGTGGTATTTACATACGACTGGGTGAAGCTGTCGAATCGCGCCAGGGATTCGCTGGCCCGGGTTTCCAGCTGCCCGCTGAGCTCCTCGTCGAAGATATTGCCGATGGCGCGGGTTTGTATGGGATCGATCACTATCCATACAGCCGCTCCCGTCAACAGCCCGAACAACGCCGCCAGCACCGGCATGGGAACCCGGCGCAACAATTGTCGCAGAAACTCTCGGCGGGAGTGATGACTCATGGGCTAATACTACTATGAACTGGTTTTATTGACCTGGCACCAATATATACCATGTTCAGGGCGTCAGGCAGGTGTCAGAACAAGGCGCAGCGCGCAGGCAAGGGTTGTTCCCTTGTCAAGCGTTGCAACGCCGTACTGGCGCCTGTCTGACGCCCCTAACTTATTGTTATATATTGAAAGGTCGTCGCCTGCTGGCCCGCGGACTGCGTTCGATCCACTGGCTTTAGAATGACTAAAGCGGCGTGGCTCCGCCTTGCCGCGAACCAGCAGGCGACGACTGAACATGATATCTATTGATGCCAGGTTAATAGCGAGTACACTTAGACACCATGAATGATATCGCCCACAATCTGGAAAACGCCGCCGAGCCCGGCCTGTTTCGACGCCTTGCTGCCCTGCTCTACGACAGTGTACTGGTGGCAGCCCTGATGGCCGCGGCATTTACCCTGGTATATCTGCCCCTGGCCATTGTATTCGGCATGGAGAATATCCAGGACTATCCCCTGTACAAAGCCGCCATAACCACCTGGATGTTCGCCGTGGGCATCGGCTTTCACCTGTGGTTCTGGACCCATGGCGGACAAACCCTGGGCATGCGGGCCTGGCGCATCATGCTGTTTTCCAGTGACGGGCGCTCACCAAGCCTGAAGCAGGCGGTAATTCGCTACGCTGTAGCAATCGTCTCCCTGGCTGCATTGGGGCTGGGCTTTCTGTGGATAGTCGTCGACCCGCAAAAACGCGCCTGGCATGACATCGCATCCGGCACCCGGCTGGTGCTGGTGGATCCGAACAAAACCTGACATCATGCCCATCCGCCTCTTATCCCTTGTGCTTTCATTCTTGCTTACGCCATCGCTCATGGCAGCAGTGAGCATCGTCGATGGCGATGACTGGCGCCTGCCGGCCTGGTCGCAACCCCTGGATGATACACGCTTCTATTCCGAACAAGCCTCTCCCGCCGATCACGTCAAGGTGCGGGTCATCGACCTGACCTGGCGCCAGATCAACCCGTCTCCCGGCGTATTTTCCGTCACTGGAAGCGGAAACGCGGCGGGAATGCGCTTTCCCTCGCTCCAGGATCAGTTGGCCATTCCGGGGAAATACTGGCTGCGCATCTGGGTGACAGGCGAAAGCTGGGCGCCCGCCTGGGTAAAATCCGATTGCAATATTACCAAAACCTGGATCGACCATGATGGCCAGGACAGCCACCTGCCCCTCTGGAATTCCTGCGTGTGGGAACATGTAAAAAACATGTACCGCCAGGTTTTTTTGCACTGGGGGCTGGCGGCCGATCCGGACATGCTGTTTGCCCATGTTCCCGGCGGCTTCTATTATACCGAGTTTGATTTCGACATCCCCTTCCAGGCGGCGGGCGATGGCCTGAGCTTCGCGGAATTCAACGACTGGTTCCAGCGCGCCATGCCCGAACTGGTGGCGATTGCCAATGGCGAAAACGCCAACCCGGACGACGACTACGCCTGGAAACTGGTCTACACCGGTGAAGACTACCCGTTCGACAGCACCTGGAATGGCGCCACCAATCTGTTTGCCCGGGACGCGGTACAGGCCGGCATGGGCATACGCAATGGCATTACCGAGCTGTTCAATTTTCACCTGAACCACACCCCGGCCTATGGCGCGGCCATCGCCCAGGACGGCCACATCGAA
>JAMOMB010000228.1 GCA_027068795.1 Sedimenticola sp.
GGAGCGCACCATGTTGGGCTTGAGCTCGGAGTTGAGGAAGTTCTGGAAATAGGGCAGGCCGTATTTCGCCGTCATGGCGAACAGCAGCTCGGCGTTTTCGCTTTCCCAGGGAAAATCCGGGGTGATGTTGTAGGTGGGGATGGGGAAAGTGAATACCCGCCCCTTGGCGTCTCCGGCGGTCATCACCTCGATGTAGGCGCGGTTGATCAGATCCATCTCCTGCTGCAGCTCGCCATAGGTAAAGGGCATTTCTTCGCCGCCGACAACGGGAATCTGGTCGCGCAGATCCTCGGGGCAGACCCAGTCGAAGGTCAGGTTGGTGAAAGGCGTCTGGGTGCCCCAGCGCGAAGGGACGTTGAGGTTGTAGATCAGCTCCTGGATATATTGGCGCACCTGGGTGTAATCCAGATTGTCCTTGCGCACGAAAGGCGCCATATAGGTGTCAAACGAACTGAACGCCTGGGCGCCGGCCCATTCGTTTTGCAAGGTGCCCAGGAAGTTGACGATCTGCCCCACAGCGGAGGACATATGCTTGGGTGGTCCGGCCTCCACCTTGCCCGGTACGCCGTTCAGCCCTTCGTGCAGCAGGGTGCGCAATGACCAGCCGGCGCAGTAACCCGCCAGCATGTCCAGATCGTGAATATGCAGGTCGGCGTTGCGGTGGGCCTGGCCAATCTCCGGCGGGTATACATGGTTCAGCCAGTAGTTGGCGATGACCTTGCCGGAAGTGTTGAGTATCAATCCTCCCAATGAGTAGCCCTGATTGGCGTTGGCGGTGACCCGCCAGTCGGCGCGGTTCAGATATTCGTTGATGGAAGAAGCCACATCCACCAGGGTCTTCCTGTCCTCCCGCTGGCGCCGGTGCTGTTCGCGGTACACGATATAGGCGCGGGCCGTGGCGAAGTGGTTGGCGGCGATCAGGGTTTGTTCCACGATGTCCTGAATGCGCTCCACCTCGGGGACGGGTTCGGGCAGATGCGCGAGAATCTTGACCACCTGGGTGGTCAGCAACTGCGCTTCGGTCTGGTCGAACTCGCCGCTGGCTTCTCCGGCGCGGCGGATGGCGGAGAAGATCTTTGTGGAATCGAATGGGGCAATATGCCCGTCGCGCTTGCGCAGGGTAACGGGCAGGGTAGCGACGGAAGCGGAAGGGAGCATGAAGGCCTCTTTAGGGTTTGTATCAGTATGTTGTGCTGTAGAATATTATCATCCACAAGATATGGTGTTCCGTCGGGGTTTTTGACCCAAATCAATCAAATTCGGATATTACACTGAGGAATGTCAGGTTTCGCTTTTTTTGCAGGATGGTCGAAATGCTTGCGGGGATCGGTATCGAGCAGCCATTCATTCAGGGTGCTGAACTTGTCGTCATCGCTGTCGCTGTTTGCATCGGATCATTTTTGTCCATGCCCGTTGCATCTCCATAGGCATCGGAACCCAGGGGCAGATCAATACTGGCGGGTATGCCGTTGTTGCCTTGAACAGTCGCCGCCGACACGGATCATTGCATATTTGGCTGTGGTGATTATTTCTTCTTTCTCGCCCGGGGATGGGTCTGGTCGTAGACTTCCGCCAGATGCTGGAAATCCAGGTGGGTGTAGATTTGGGTGGTGCTGATATCGGCATGCCCCAACAGTTCCTGTACGGCCCGCAGGTCGCCGGAGGATTCCAGCAGGTGGCTGGCGAAGGAATGGCGCAGCATGTGGGGATGTACATGCCGGGGTGCGCCTTGTTCCCTGGCGCGCAGGGCCAGGCGGCTCTGCACCGAGCGGGCGCTCAGGCGGCGACCTTGGCGGCTGACGAACAGGGCGGTTTCATCGGCCTTTGCCAGTTCCGGGCGCGCCTTCAACCAGTGGCGGATTGCCTCCAGGGCCTTGCGGCCGACGGGAAGACGCCGGGTTTTGCCGCCCTTGCCGGTCACTTCCAGCATGGCGTCTTGCCGATCCAGGTGGTGAAGATCCAAAGACACCAGCTCCGCCAGGCGCAGGCCGGAAGAGTACAGGAGTTCCATTATGGCCTGGTCGCGCAGATCCAGGGGGTCGCTGCCGGGCAGCGCCAGTAGCTGGCCGAGCTGGTCTACGTCCAGGGTGGTGGGCAGCTTGCGCTTTACCTTGGGTGCGCGAATGCCGAGGGCGGGGTTTTGCTTGCTCAGGCCCTCCCGGTTCAGGAAGCGGTAGAAAGAACGCAGCGCCGCCAATCGCCGTTGCAGGCTTTTGGCGGAAAGCCCCTGGCGGTGGCGCTGGGCGGCGTAGCTGCGTATTTCCGCCTGTTGCAGCCTGGCCCAGTTCGGTTGCGCCTGATCCGGTCGCCACTTGAGGAAATCCGCCAGGTCCCGGCGGTAGGCGTCGATGGTGCGGGGCGACAGCCGCCTTTCCAGGGTGAGGTGCTGCAGGAATTTTTCCACCAGTGGGTCGCTGGTGGCGGAGGCGTTCATGATTTTTCGCGGGAATCCATGGCCTGCAGGCTGAGGCTGACCAGTTCCCCCAGGCGCACCAGGAAATCCACGCCCTTGCCGGAGTGGAAACGCTCCCGGTCCTGGCTGCCGATGGCCAGAATGCCGGAGAGGTTGCTGGTGCGAATGGGGATGAGTGCGGCGGAGCCTTCCTCGCCCGCCTGGTCGCCGAACAGGGTTTTCAGTTTGTCCGCCTTGAGGGGGCCGCAAGTGGGTCTGTCCGTGTCCATGAAGGTGCGGAACATAGCCAGGCCGGATTCGCTTACTTGGGCCTCTTCCAGTTCGCGGGTGGAAAACAGTTTGAGCTCCACGGCGTCGGCGTTGAAGCGTTCGCGCAGCTCATCCTGCAAGGTGGCGAGGATGTCCTCGCGGCTTTTCGCCTCGATAAGGTTCAGGGTCAGCCGGTGCAGGCGCTGGTTGAGCTGTTCGTTGTCGCGGGCCACGGTGACCAGCTCCTGTAGCTGCTTCTGGTAGGCCTCGGCCTTGTCCTGGAGCATGCGGATCTTGTGTTCGAGCAAAGATACCGCGCCGCCGGTTTTGTGCGGCACGCGCAGATCATTGAGTATGTCGGTGTGACGGATAAAGAAGCCAGGGTGATACAGCAGATAGTCACAGATCTGCTGTTCGAATTCCTGATCGATATTATTCATAATTCTATTGTTCCTTCAAAAACCCCGACAGCGGGACCGCTCATCCACACCGGGGATTGATCACCTGCCCAGCTTACCACAAGATCGCCGCCGGGAAGATGCACCTTTACCCGTTCCCCCAGCAGGCCACGCAGCCGCCCGGCAACCACTGCGGCGCAGGCGCCGCTGCCGCAGGCCAGGGTTTCTCCCGCACCGCGCTCATACACCCGCAAGTCGATTTCTCCAGGGGAAAGCACCGCCATGAAACCCACGTTTGCGCCCCGGGGAAAGCGTTCATGCCGCTCCAGGGCCGGGCCAAGGGTGGCCACCGGCGCCTGCTCCACGTCGTTGACGACCAGTACGGCATGGGGGTTGCCCATGGATACGGCGCTGATTTTCCGGCGCTCGCCGTTGACCAGGATGTCGTATTCCCCTTGCTGCTGTTCCGCGACAAAGGGGATGGCCTGTGGGCGCAGTTCCGGGGCGCCCATATCCGCCCGCACCCACCCGTCTTCCTGCAAGTAAAGCCGGATGGCGCCGGCGGCGGTTCCCACCCGGATTACATCCTTGCAGCTCAAGCCCTTGTCGCGGACGAAGCGGGCGAAGCAGCGGGCGCCATTGCCGCATTGCTCTACTTCCGTGCCGTCGGCGTTGAAAATACGGTAGTAAAAATCGGTATCGCTGGAGCGGGGCGGTTCTACCAGCAAAATCTGGTCGCAGCCCACGCCAAAGCGCCGGTCTGCGAGAAAACGCAGCTGTTGTTCGCTCAGTTCGATGTTCTGGCCAATGGCGTCAAACACTACGAAATCGTTGCCCAGCCCCTGCATTTTGCGGAATTGCAGCTTCATGGCGCGCCACCCAGTCTGCCGCGCACCGCCAGGTGCCGGTCGCTGACCTGGGCGACCTCCAGCCCTTGCAGGGAAGTCGCCGCCAGTTGCCCGCGCACTTCTTCAAGGGTGTAGGCGGCGTACAGGGAGGCCTGGAAATCCCGGCGCAAAACCTCGGGGGCATCGCTGGCGTACTCCGCCACCAGTTCGTCCACCTGCCGGGGGGATTCGGGGCGCAGCAAATCCATCACCAGCACGGTGGCGCCGGGCCGGGCGCAGTCTTCTATGGTGTTCCACAGATCCAGGGGGTTGTTCAGGTGATGCAGCAGGCTGTTGGAGAGCAGGGCGTCATATTCTTGCGCCAGGCCGGCGGCGGGAAGATGCTGGCAGTGCAAGTGGATGCGCTGCGCCATGCCATTGCCGTCGATGGCGGCTTGCGCGAGATCCAGCATGGCCCGGGCGCCGTCCAGGGCGTCGATCTTCGCCCCGGGATAGCGGCGGGCGAAGCGGATGGGAATGTCTGCAGGCCCACAGCCCAGGTCCAGCGCCGTTCCGCCAAACTCGCCGGGATGCAGCGCCTCGAACAGCTCGATGAACAGGGTGTTGGAGGCGGAAAAATCCGCTTCGGCATAGGCCAGCGCCTGATCCTGCTGATCCATCAGTTCTTCCGCTTCGGGGATGCGCTTCATGGGATCAGGTGCTCCCCCCGATAGAGCTCGGCCAGGGTTTCCCTCTCCCGAACCAGGTACATGTCAGCCCCATCCACCATTACCTCGGCGGGCCGGGGGCGGCTGTTGTAGTTGGAGGCCATAACGAAGCCATAGGCGCCGGCGGAGCGCACCGCCAGCAGATCGCCGGGGGACAGGCGTAACTGCCGTTCCTTGCCGAGGAAATCGCCGGTCTCACATACCGGGCCGACGATGTCGTAACGGCCTTCCCGGCCCTGGGCGTTGCTGTCTACAGGAATGATTTCCTGCCAGCTCTGGTACAGCGCCGGGCGGATCAGGTCGTTCATGGCGGCATCCACAATGGCGAAATCCTTTTCCGCGGTGGGCTTGAGGTATTCCACCCGGGTCAGCAAAACGCCCGCATTGGCGGCGATGGCGCGTCCCGGTTCCATGAAGATTGCA
>JAMOMB010000229.1 GCA_027068795.1 Sedimenticola sp.
GCCGCCGAACGCTACCTGGCCCAGGGAAAATCCTGGGGTGAGGGCGGACCCAAGCTGGTGGTGCGGGAGATTCTCGACAACCTCGACCGGGATTCCATTCTGAAGCAGGCAAAAGCGGATATCCGCGCCCGGTTGCAAGGCGCGGCTCCGAATCAATCCAGCTCGAACACATAGTTGATGCTGGCGCCGCTTTTCTCGGCGCTGCTGGTTCCTTCCAGATTGATGTGTTCCCGCAGCTTGTAGCGCGCCACGAATTCACTGCCCTCTTCCCCCGCGCCCAGATTCACGCCTACGCTGAGGTCGGGAGTAATCTGCTTGCCGGTATAGATTTTCGCATTGGACAGGTCGCCGGTCTTCTGACCGGTCAACAACATGGAAATCACGTCTTTTTCCCGCATGTCCGGATCCGAGGAAAAGGTGGAGAGCCGCGGCTTTTTGGCCGTACCCGTCAACTCCACTCCCACGGTGGTGTCGCCGGTTTTCCTGCTTGCCCGCAAGCGCAGGCCGGGGTTGTCGATACGCCCGCCGGCATAGGATATCCTGCCCTGCTCGATGGTCAGATCCTGCCCGTAGGCGCGAAAACTGCCGGACTCGATCTTCAGCTCGCCATTGGCAGTAAGAAACTTTCCGGCCTTCTGATCAATGGTCAGTCTGCCGCCAAAATCCGCATTCAGACCAAAGCCGCGAAAATGCACTTCCTCACCCAGGGTAACCAGCACTTCCATGTCCAGCCTGGAATCGGCAACTTCTTCAACCTCGCCATTCCCGTTCGCAATCACCACATCCGGAGAAGCATCCCTGGAACCCGCCGGCAGATCCTGCAGTTCGATGCGCGCCACGGGCACATCCAGGACGCCCCGAATCCGGATCAGATCCTTGCTGCTTTCGAGATTCAAATCGGGAGAAATCACCACCTGGGCTTCCGGAAGATCCGCGAGCTGGAATCTTTTCCCCTTGAGAACGAGCTTCGCCGGCCATCCCTGCTGCGCATCCAGGGTCACGACGCCATTCAGTTCCAGCGCACCTTCACCGGAAGCGATACTTCCGGAAACATCCAGCCGCGGCCCGCCATTGCCCTTGATCTGTACAAGCACGTCTCTGAGCTTCAAACCCGCCCGGGGCACGATGATTTCATTGGATGCCAAAACCGCATGACCACGGATGCGTGGATCGCCCAACCGGCCGCCCAGATCGAGGGCCACGTCGATTTTTCCATCGATTTCCTGTATGTCGGGAACAAAAGCCTTGAGCAGATCCAGCTCCCCGACCGCCAGCCTGAGCGACCCTTGCACAGGCGCCGCCAGGGGATCCTCATCCAGCGCTTGCCGGGGAACCCGCAACTCTCCCTCAACGAGGTTTTCTCCCAGCCCCAGCATCCATCGGGCCATCAACTGTTTTTCATCATAGACCAGGCTGAACTTTCCATCATGGAGCGCCAAACTGACAGGATCGGCGCCGGGAACAAGATAGACAAGCTCTCCAGGCGCCAGGCTTGCCTCTGCCCTGGCCTCGAGCAGGGTTCCAAGATCCGCGGTGGCCTGCAGATTGAGCACCCCCGTGAGCCGCTGGATTTCCGGCGGCAGCCAGGGCCGGGCGCGCTCCAGCGCCAACCCTTTCAGGGTCAATTTTGCCTTGCCTGTTCCCTCCTCCCGCTCAAGCTGAAGGCACAATTCCGTGTGCCGATCCTGCAGACACAAGGGAGAAAGGCGTATTTTCTCTGCCGAGGCGAGAAGGCTGGCCCGGTCTTGCAGTTTCCAGTCACCCAGTTCACCTGCATCCAGGCCCAGTTGTCTTATCTCGCCCTGCCAGGCCCCTTTCTCCTGAAGATAGGCGCCAACCGCCGCAAACTTCAGTTTGCCCCGGGAATGATCCGCCAGCAGTTCCACGCTCTGTTTCCGCGGGGGGCCATTGAGTTTCAGAGACAGGCTGGAGAGTTGCTGCCCGGACGCCTGCACATCCGTGGCGGCAATGGATAGCCGGGAAACAAATGCTTCATCCAGCCCCAGGGAGAAACTCATCTCGCATCGGGCGCAGCGAATATCGCCCGCAAGAAGATGCTCTGCCTTGATCGCCCCTTCGATCACAGGCTGCTCCCGGTCGCCGCCGAGCCTGCCGGAGCCGCGCATGTTTCCCTCCCCCTGCGGCAGCAGATCCGCCATGTCCGGCACATCCAGCTGCCATGCCAGATCCAGGTTTTCACCCAGCATTCCCCCGGCGGCGATCTTTGCCCGTCCACTGCTGAAGATCATGTCTTCGAGCAGCAAGTTATCCCCGTCTATGCGCAAGCTTCCGCTTCCCGCCAGGGGCTTTTCACGCAAGCTGCCTTTCAGTTCCCGAATCTGGGCCTGCAGTTGCAGGCCGGCATCCGGCAGCGCCCCGGTAGTGGAAACCGACAGATTGAGCCTGCCCGGCCATTGGGCGTCGAGGCTTGCCGGATTCATATCCGTGGCAATGATGTCCAGGTTCCAGGCCACCAATGGTGACCAGCCCAGATCACCGGACGCTTCCAGCCTGCCGTCAAGAACCTCGCCCAGCAGCTTCTCCAAGCGGAGCTTTTCCAGTCCGCCCCGGCCCTCCACACGCCAATTGCCCGGGGGGATACCTTCACCGCCCAATTTGCCTTGCAGGGTGAAGGCATAGTCCTTGGGAATTCCGGACGCCTTCAGCTCACCTGCCGATGCAACAATCTGCGCGGCTCCCGCCAGGGGCCATTGCAGGTCTTTCCAGTCTGCCTGGAGCTGGAAACGCTGATCGGCAAAACGAATACCGGCAATCAGATTCAACAATAACGGCCGGGCCCGGGAATCGGCATCCGGATTGGCCGCTTGCAAGGAAAGCCTGGCGTCCGCCTGCTCCAGGTCCCCTTCGGCATCAATCTGCAACCGGAAGCGGGCCGGTGTTTCCAGAGGAAGATATTCCTTCGGCAGCCGGGTGATCCCCAGCCGGCTGTCCCAGGTAAGCCTGTGCAGCAAATCATGGGCATTCAAGCGCAGTTCCGCCTTTGCATCGCCATCGATCTGCTGCTGCAAACGCAGGGTTTGCATATCCCCCTGAATGCGCCCCTTGCCGGACAGCAGGGGCAGGCCTTCCGCATGGAGCCGCCAGTTCATGTCCAGCTGCAGGGGATATTTGCCCAGGGGCAAAACCTTGCCCTCGCCCTGAAAATACAGCGCCGGCATGGTCAGATCCAGCCTGGACAGATCCATGCCCGCATCATCCCACCCCGCCGCCAGCGCCAGCTCGTCAATGACCACGGGAGCCGCCCCGGGCGCGGGAAGGATTTCCACCTTTCTTACCCGCGCCAAATCGAGTTTCAGCCGCATCGGCAATTGCACATCCGTGAGCGCGAAGGGCTCTGATGGCTTCTCTTCCCCCTGGCGCAGTTGTTCGTAGCGCAACTGATCAATGGCCAGTTCCTGCACATGGAATACCCCGTCAAACAGCTCGGAAGGCGTCCAGCGAAAAACCATCTCGCCAATGTGAACCGACATGTCCGGGGTTTCATACCCCAGTCCGAAAAGCCGGAGATCCCCCAGCAAACTGCCCTGCACCCGCTGCACGGTCAACTCGCCGGGAATGAAGCGGTTGCCGGTTTCCAGCAGCCATTGCACACCCGGGCGGCTGCCAAGCAGAGCGGTTGCGGCGCCTGCAAGCAGCAGCACCACAAGCAGCAGACCCAGGATCAATCTTTTCATCCAGCGTTTCACAGCAACACCTCGAAACCGAAGTGCAGGTGCAAGTCCGAAAACTCGGTGCTCTTGTCTTTCTGATGTACCGGCCAGGCGAAATCCAGGCGCACGGTGCCCACGGGAGACAGCCAGCGTACGCCCACGCCCGCGCCGAAATAGACATCATCCAGCCTGTCATCAAAGGCATTTCCCGCATCGACAAATCCCGCCGCCACCCATTGCTCCGCGACCTTGTGGTTATATTCGATGCTTGCCGTCACCATTTGCCTGCCGCCAACAACATCTCCTTCTTCATCCTCGGGGCCAAGGGTTTTCCAGTCATAGCCGCGTACGCTGCTGTCCCCCCCGGCAAAGAAACGCAGGGAGTTTGGATACTGCTCATAGTCCCCCACGGCAGCCAGGCCCAGTTCGCTGGCGAGAATCAGGCGGCCCTCCTGAAAAACCGGCAAATACACTTTCCCCCGAATATGGGTGCGAACATAATCCGTGGAGGAGACCAGTCCCGGCGAAACGCGCAGATCCGCAAAAAGGCTCCATGCCCTGCGCGGGTAATTCCCCTCTTCGAAATAAGCCCGTTCGGCCCTGCCGCCAAAGCTCAGGAAGCGGGCATCCACGCTGTCAGCCGCTCCCGCGGTGAATCGTTCGTATTTGAATCCGGTATACAGGCGGGCGGTCCATTTGTTCCAGATGAAATAGTATCCGGCTTCCAGGGTCAGGGAATCGCTTTTGGAATCATCCAGCACCTCGCTCAGCAGCCTGGCGGTAAAGCCCAGCTTGGTGGTGCGGGGATCCCTGATGGGCACCCAGTAGTTGGCCTGAACCAGATTCTCCACCAGGGAAAGCTTTACCAGGGCGTCCGCCTTGTGCCCGAGGCGGTTGATGCGCCGGTGCTTCCAGCGCATGCTGAGATTGACCTGAATATCGGTATCGTAGCCGATGCCAAAGGAATAGCGCTGACGCTTTACCGGCTCGAGCGTAACATCCACAGGTACTCTGTATTCTTGCGCTTCACGGAACTTCGGCTTGATGTCCACCAGGGAGAAGTATCCCGCCGCAATGAGATCCTTCTGGATTTCGAGGAGATTCTCCTGGGAGTAGGTATCCCCGGGCTTTACGTCCACCAGATAGCGCCGCACAAAATCCGGCTCCAGAAAATCCTGATGCAGGCGGATTTCACTGATGAAATACTTGTGGCCGGTGTCCAGGTGCAGGGTTATATCCGCGAGATTGGCCTGGGGATGCACAACGATTCTTGCGGTCTTCGCCTCGACATCCGGATAACCCAGGGTATCCGCCAGCTCCAGCAATGCTGCCTTGGCTTTCTCGTAGACTTCATGATCCAGGGCGTCTCCCTTTTTCAGGGGGAAATTTTCCGCCGCCCGCTGCAGCGCCGGTTCTTCCGCCCCCTCGCCCGACCACTTCAGGTCCAGCCGGGAAACCACTACTCGCGGACCAGGATGCACCACATAGCTTGCAATCCATTTGCCTGCGCTGTTCTCGAGGGATGCCTCGACCCGGGCATTGTAATAGCCAAAAGGCTGCAAGGCCTGCCGGATTTCCTCCACAGCCTTTTCATGCAGGTGTTTTATCCATTGTTCCGTGAGATTCGGATCATCCTTTTTTTGCAGCAAGCCGAGATAGGCTTGGGCGTTTTCCAGCAGCGCGCCTTCCAGCCCCGAGATCTCCACTACCAGTTGCACCTTGCCGGCATTGACGCTTTCCCCGGCATGTTCCGCCGTTGTTTTTTCCTCGGCAGCCTGCGCCTGCAACTGTCCGGCGGCAAAAAGCAGACAGACCAAAAGAAGCCGGATCCCGGCATTTCCGCCGCTTGGTAACAGTTTCACTCTCAAATTCCCTGCTGACCGAATACCCGTCATGACGCCCGGCGCGCTGCCGGCGGCAGCGCCGCGTTCGTCACCGGCGCATCAGTATCTACTCCATCAAATCCACATTGAATCCCTTTTCCCGCAAGATCTCCGCCCGGTGCTGCACGAAACGCTGGAAGTTCTTCTGGTGCAAATACGCGCCCGTGGCCACATAGTCCAGCACCGTATGCAGATGGAAGGCCTTCAGCCAGGCCTCGGAGCGAAAAATCTCTTTTCCTTGCGCATCGAAGTACAGCATGCTTGGCGCATATTGCAAGCCAAGCTCCGCCACCCACTGGCGGGCGGGAATGGTTCGACCATCAGGCGTCTGCAACACTGCGGAAGCATTCATGTTCACCTGGGCGACATCGAATGCGCTCAGGGCGGTCACCACATGTTGACGCCGGAAGATATCCTGATGCAACTCATCACAGGGCCGGCAGTTTGGCTGTTCGAACAATACCAGCAAAGGCCGCCAGGATTGCTTGCGGTTGTCCGCCAGCTTCAAGGGAGCGGGAAGAAAGAAGGGTTCGTCATGCAACTCGCCATCGCCGGTCGCCGGTTGGCGTTGCGCATAGTAGGCGGACAGTTTCATCCTGGTTTCGTGCTTGCCGGATACATAGTCCAGCACCACATCGAACTTGGCGGGCCCGTAGTAGCCGTTGAGCCGCACCACTGCCTTTCCCTGTTCATCCAGAAACAGCAGGGTAGGCGTGTATTGCACCCGCAGGGATTCGGAAAACTTTTTTTCCGTGGTGACCTGGCCATTGAAATCAGTGACTTCCCGGTCCCCCCACAGGTTGATGGCGATTACGTCAAAATGCTTGCGCGTTTTTTCCGCAATACGCGCATCGCCGAAATTGTCTTCGAGCAGCTTGGCGCAGTAGGGGCAGCCGTCCTGATAAAAATACAGCAGCACGCGCTTGTTCTGCGCCGCCGCCTCTGCGACATCTTCGCCGAGATCGAGGAAGGACTCCTTGAACCAGTCGGGTTGCTCATGGTAACCGGGGTTCACCAGGTCCTGGCCCAGCTCACCCTCTTGGGCTGCAGTCAGCAGCTGTGCAAAAAACAACAGGCCTACAGCAATCAATATGCGCATATTCTTCCTCCTCACGGTAGATCGCAATTCCTGAACCACCAACCCGTTCAGGAAAACCGAGCTATGGCTTAGTTACGCGCCCAGGGTGAAGGCCGGGATTTTTTCTCCACCCGGGAACCGGGGCGCTTCAGGGTTCCCCAGGGGCGTTTGTCCTTCAGCCCGGCAATACGCAACAGCTCCTTTTTTTCTTCTTTTTCCAGTTCTCTCCACATGCCGGATTTTACCCGGCTGTTCAAAATAATCGGCCCGTAGCGCACGCGCTTGAGCCGGTTCACCACCACGCCCACGGCTTCCCACATGCGCCTTACCTCGCGCTTGCGGCCTTCCATGAGCACGACGTGATACCACTGGTTGCTGCCTTCGCCACCAGAGAATACCACTTCCTCGAAGCGGGCCGGGCCGTCTTCCAGGGTAACGCCCCGCACCAGCTGCTTGAGCATATCTTCTGTCACCCGGCCATGTACGCGCACGGCATACTCGCGTTCGATCAGTTGTTTGGGGTGCATGAGGCGGTTCGCCAGCTCCCCGTCGTTGGTAAACAGCAGCAATCCCGCGCTGTTTACATCCAGCCGCCCCACCGCAATCCAGCGCCCCTGGGGCAGCGGGGGCAGTTTGCCAAATACGGTCTTGCGCCCTTCCGGATCATGGCGCGTCACCAGTTCGCCTTCCGGTTTGTTGTACAGAATGACGAAGCGCTCGTTGGCCGACAGTTTTTTCCCTGACACCGGGCGACCGTCAACGGTAATTTGATCCCGCAAGGTGGCGCGATCCCCCAGGGTGGCGGGCTTGCCATTGACCTGCACCCGCCCCTCGCGAATCCAGCCTTCGATTTGCCGACGGGAGCCCATGCCGGCATTCGCCAGCATTTTCTGCAGGCGTTCACCCTGGATTTCAGGCTTGTTTTTCATTGGCGTCCGCTTCCGTGATTGGTGTTTCCGGAGCTGCTTGCAAAGATCGCTGTTCCCCCTCGGCCTCTTCCTGTTGCGATGCTTCCCCTTTCTTTTCTTCGGCAACGGCGGTGTCTGTATCGGGTTCCTGCAGGTTCAGTTCTTCGTTGATCACGTCCAGGTCGCGGATCTCCGCCAGGGTAGGCAGTTCATCCAGGGATTTGAGTCCGAAATAATCCAGGAATTCCCGCGTGGTGCCATACAAGGAGGGTTTGCCCGGCACATCCCGCTGGCCTACCACCCGCACCCACTCCCGCTCCAGCAGGGTGCGCATGATGTTGGAGCTGACGCTGACGCCGCGGATGTCTTCGATCTCGCCCCGGGTAATGGGCTGGCGATAGGCGATCAGGGCCAGGGTTTCCATCAGGGCGCGGGAATAACGGCCCGGCTTCTCCTCCCACAACCGGGACACCCAGGGCGCGCACTCCCTGCTGACCTGGATGCGCCAGCCGGAAGCGACTTCTTTTACCTCTATGCCCCGGTGCGCATAGTCTTCGGCCAGTTCCTGCAGCACGGCGCGCAACTCCTTTTTCTCCGGCTGCTCCATTTCGTCGAACAGCTCCAGCAGTTTGTCCAGGGTCATGGCCTTGCCGGAAGCGAGCAGGGCCGCTTCCACGATCTGTTTCAGGTTTTCGCTGGGGTTCATGCCTCACTCGCTCCATGGGCTTTCACATGAATGGGACCAAAGGTTTCGCTTTGCACCATATCGATCAGGGTCTGCTTGAGCAGTTCCAGAATGGCCATGAAGGTGACGACCACGCCGTCACGGCCTTCGGTAATATCGAAAAGATCATGAAAATCGACGAAGCGGTTTGCGCTCACCGCTTCCAGCACCCGGCTCATGCGCTCCCGCATGGACAGGGGTTCGCGGGTGATGTGGTGACTGCTGAACATGTCGGCGCGCTGCAAGACTTCCTTCAACGCCAGCAACAGCTCTTTCAGCTCCAGGGGCGGCGGCTCCTGCCGGATGTTTTTGTCGGGCACTTCGACTTGCACGGGGAACACATCCCGGCCCAGTTGCGGCAGGGCATGCAGGTCTTCCGCCGCCTGCTTGAAGCGTTCATATTCCTGCAGGCGCCTGATCAGCTCCGCCCGGGGGTCTTCCCCTTCTTCCTCCTCGGAAGCAGGCCGGGGCAGCAGCATACGGGATTTGATTTCCGCCAGCATCGCCGCCATCACCAGGTACTCCGCCGCCAGTTCCAGGCGCAGCTCCTTCATCAGGTCGATGTACTCCATGTACTGCTGGGTGATATTCGCCAGGGGAATGTTCAGGATGTCCAGGTTCTGACGCTTGATCAGATACAACAGCAGATCCAGCGGCCCCTCGAAAGCATCGAGAAAAACCTCCAGGGCATCCGGCGGAATGTACAGATCCTTGGGCAACTGGTACTGGGGCTGGCCTTCCACCACGGCAAAGGGCATTTCTTCCTGCCGCGGGACAGCCTCGGCGGCGGGTTCTTGCACGATAGCGGAATCAGCAGGGTTCATCGGTATTCCAAAGACATGACATGGCGCACTTCGTCCATGGTATCACGGGCTTCATCCCGGGCCTTTTCGCAGCCTTCATTGATGATGTTGCGCACCAGGGCGGGATCATTTTCATATTCCGCCGCCCGCTCCTGTATGGGCCTGAGTTCCGCCAACACCGCATCGATGACCGGCTGCTTGCATTCGATACAGCCAATACCGGCGCTGCGGCAGCCTTCCTTCACCCAGTTCTTCACCGTATCGTCGGAATAGATCTTGTGGAATTCCCACACGGGGCACTTGGCCGGGTCGCCCGGATCCGTGCGCCGCACCCGGGCGGGATCCGTGGGCATGGTGCGTAACTGCTGCTCCACCTGTTCCGGTTTGGCGTCCAGGGGAATGGTATTGCCATAGGATTTGGACATTTTCTGCCCGTCCAGCCCGGGCATCTTGGGCGCCCTGGTGAGCAGGGCCTGGGGTTCGGGCAAAATCACCTTGCCGCCCCCTTCGAGGTAGCCGAACAGGCGATCCCGGTCACTGAGATTGATGTTCTGCTGGGATTCCAGCAGGGCGCGGGCCGCCGCCAGGGCCTCGTCGTCTCCCTGTTCCTGCCAGGCCTTGCGGTAACTGGAATAGAGACGGGCGTTCTTTTTGCCCATCTTCTTCACCGCCTCTTCGGCGCGCTCCTCGAAACCGGCCTCGCGGCCATAGAGATGATTGAAACGCCGGGCGATCTCCCGGGTCAGTTCCACATGGGCCACCTGATCCTCTCCCACGGGTACGATGCCGGCGCGGTAGATGAGGATGTCCGCCGCCTGCAGCAAGGGATAGCCCAGAAAACCATAGGTGGCCAGGTCTTTTTCCCGGAGCTTTTCCTGCTGATCCTTGTAGCTGGGCACCCGTTCCAGCCAGCCCAGGGGCGTGGTCATGGACAGCAGCAGGTGCAGCTCCGCATGCTCCGGCACACGGGACTGAATAAACAGGGTGGCTTCGCCAGGGTTCACCCCCGCCGCCAGCCAGTCGATGACCATGTCCCAGACGCTTTCGGGAATGATGGAAGGATCTTCGTAGTGAGTGGTCAGGGCGTGCCAGTCGGCGACGAAGAAGAAGCACTGGTATTCGTGCTGCAGCTCCACCCAGTTCTTGATCACTCCATGATAGTGCCCCAGGTGGAGCCGGCCGGTGGGCCGCATGCCGGAGAGTACGCGGGAATGCTGTGATGCGAGGTTTTCCATGAGTTTCCTGGTCAATCAGTTAAACGAACAAGCTACATGAGCCCGGCAATGGAATACGCCAGGGTCTGCACGAACTGCAGCATGGGACTCATCAGCGGCCACAGAATGCCTGTCACCATCAGGCCGATGAGGATGAACAAGCCCCAAGGTTCCAGTTTCGCATAGGAGTAGGACAGGCGGGGCGGCAGCAAGGAGGCCAGTACCCGGCCCCCGTCCAGGGGCAATATGGGCAACAGATTCAGCACCATGAGAATGGTATTGATGCGGATCCCACCCACGGCCATATAGGCCAGGGGCTCGCCAACCCATGCGGCGCTGTTCTCCAGCCCCATGCTCAGACGCAGCACCATGGCCCACAGCAACAGCATGATGAAATTGGACACCGGCCCGGCTAGCGCAGTCAGCGCCGTATCCCGCCGGTAGTTGCGGAAATTCCGCGGATCGATGGGCACCGGCTTGGCCCAGCCGAAAATCAGCCCGCCGCCGCCAGACAGGGTCGTCAGGGCGTATAGCGCCAGGGGCACGACGATGGTGCCGACTGGATCGATGTGGGGAATGGGGTTGAGAGTCACCCGTCCCATGGATCGCGCCGTAGGGTCGCCCAGCTTGTCCGCCATCCAGCCATGGGCGCTCTCATGCACGGTAATGGCGAAAATCAACGGCAGCACGAATACCGCCAGTTGTTGAATCAAGGTAAGTTCTTGCATAAAGTGATTATATCCGGAAACGCGGCGGGAAGATCATTCGAACAAGGAAGCATCGCCCTTGCCATGCCGGGCCACCCAGGGTTCGTCGTCTTCCATTACCACAACCGTGGTGGGGTCATAGCCGCAGTAGCCGCCATCGATGATCAGATCGACCTGGCTTTCGAGGGTCTGCTTCATGTCATAGGGATCCATCATCGGCAGCTCCTCACCGGGCAGGATCAGGGTACTGCTCAAAATCGGCTCATCCAACTCATCCAGCAGGGCCAGGGCAATGCGATTGTCCGGAATACGAATGCCGATGGTCTTGCGCTTGGGATGCATGAGGCGCTTGGGCACCTGTTTGGTTGCTTTCAATATAAAGGTGTATGGCCCCGGGGTAAGCCCCTTGATCAGGCGGTATTGCTGGTTCCCGAGTTTGGTGTACAGGGAAATCTCCGACAAATCCCGGCACACCAGGGTGAAATTGTGCCTGTCATCCAGGCGACGGATCCGGCGGATCCGGTCCATGGCCGCTTTGTCTCCCACCCGGCAGCCGATGGCGTAGCTGGAATCCGTAGGATAGATGATGACCCCGCCACCACGCAGAATCTCCACCGCCTGGTGCACAAGCCGTTGCTGGGGGTTTTCGGGATGAATCTGAAAAAACTGCGCCATATCAAAAATAGTTCCATACCGGATCGCAACCCGGCGGCAGATCCGGCAAATTGCCCAGGCTGATCCAGGGATTGTCCGGGCCGTGATAGTCCGAGCCGGCTGACGCCAGCAAACCAAAGTCCCGGGCATGCCTGGCCATGGTGAAATACTCGTCCCTGCTGTGGCTGCCGGATACCACTTCCAGCCCCCGGCCGCCCAGCTCCCGGAACTCGCCGATGAGCCGCCGCAGCTTGCCCCGGGTCATCTTGTACCGCGCCGGATGAGCGATCACCGCCAGGCCTTCCGCCCCGAGGATCCAGCCCATGGCGTCTTCCAGGGTCGCCCATTCCCCGCGCACATAACCAGGCTTGCCCGCCACCAGGTAGTTGCGAAAAACATCCTTCACATCCTTTGCATGGCCCTGCTTCACCAGAAAACGGGCGAAATGCAGGCGCCCCACCAAAGCGCCTGTAGCCAAGGCGCAGGCGCCCTCATAAGCGCCTGGTATCCCTTTCCTTTCCAGCCCCCTGCCGATCTCCTCGGCGCGCCAGGCCCGGTAGTCGCAAAGCTTCTGCAAGCCTTGGCGCAAAATGGTGGCGCTCTCGTCCAGATTCAAGCCCAGAACATGTACCGTGTGGCCGCTCCAGCTCACCGAGATCTCCACGCCGGAAATCAGCCGCAAGCCCAGTGGTTCCGCCGCTTCACGCGCCGCTGCAATGCCGGATACGTTGTCGTGATCCGTCAACGCAAGCACATCGACCCCGGCAGCGGCGGCCTGGGAAGCCAATACTGCCGGGGTCAAGGTGCCATCAGAGATGGTCGAATGGGAATGCAGGTCATATTTCAGCGGCATAAAGCGCTGATTTTAGCATTATTCACGCCTGCATGGTGGATGGACGGTCGCTGCCCGCGCCTCGACACCGGATGCCGGGCAAACAGGTATGGCGAGGATGATTCAATACGGCTTGTCGATGGTATATTCGATGACTACCGCATGCAGTTCAACCGGATCACCATTGCTATCTATTGGCAGATAGGCCCACAGGTAATATCCAAACTGGGAGTTATCGACAACAGGCAGGTTGATGGAGTCATCGAAACTGGAAGCCGTTACGAATGATCCGCCACCTCCAGAGGCGCCTCCACCCGAGGTTTGCACATACGCCATATTGCTCTCTGTCCCATCGAAATCAATCCTGAATAAACTCAGGGCGCCATCCAGATTGGACTTGTCGGTCCAGTAAAACGTCATTTTTCTTACAGTCGCCCCATGGGGCAAATGAACCCCGGCGACAT
The DNA here is from genome assembly GCA_027068795.1 of Sedimenticola sp. Taxonomy (GTDB): domain Bacteria; phylum Pseudomonadota; class Gammaproteobacteria; order Chromatiales; family Chromatiaceae; genus Thiolapillus. Next base: position 12,939 of record JAMOMB010000229.1, read on the forward strand.
AGTTATTGCCTGCGCCCGCCTTGGGGGTCAGGGTAACGCCATCGTTTTGGAACAGCACGCCGTCCGCCGCTGGCTGGAAGGCGGCCGCCGGGACGGTTACGAAACTGGTCACCGCACGCCACTGAACCGTGCCCACATCCAGATTGCCATCGATGGTGCCCAACACGCTCAGATTGCCATCAACCAGGGCATTCCCCTTTGAATAGACGCCCCATCCATTCGTGGATTCGCCTTTCACCCCGAACAGCTTCCCCTCTCCTTGAACGCCAATGCCTTTGTCACTATTGATTCCCCTCCCGAATACTCCCCAGCTTTCGGCAGATCCGCTTGCCTGGCCTTCGCCATAGACGCCAACCGCGGGGGAAGAGCCTCTGACTCCAACGCCAAACGGACTCATGCTTCTGCCTTCCACCCCCGCGGAAGTTATGCTGCCGGTATCGGAAGCCAATCCGTAGACCCCAACAGGGGAGCCGTTATCCTTGGTGTTCTCTCCACGCACCGCCGCACCGTATTGCGATGTATTTACAGCAATCCCGTTTGCAGCATTGAGCATTCCCACGCTGAACAGCGACAATGAAATCAGGCCGGCTATGGTGATTTTGTTTTTCATTTCTGTACCTCCGATTGGCGTTCCACAATTGATCACACCCGGTACGCAGCAAAAAACACGCCAACACCCGTGTGCCGGCGGTTCAAGAAGAAAGTGCTGAAACGCTGTTTCATAAGCGGCACTGCAAATGAAAAACAGGGCGCTATAGTCCCAATATCAGGACTGCCAACGTCATAGAATCCATTGGCTTTTCTGTTAACATTCAGTCATGAATTCTTCTCCTGACTACCAATTTATACTAGAAATCCTAGGAGACCTTGATCTACCCGCCAGACGCTTTTATCTGGCCGAGGGCGAGTATGTGGTCGGCGCCTCTGCTTCCGCCGACATCTGCATCCCGGCTGATACCATTTCCCGCCGTCATGCGCGTTTCAGCGTATTGAAGGAAGGCGGCGTCATCCTTCAGGACACGAATTCCACCAACGGCAGTTTTGTGGAACGCACACGCATTCAGAAAAAACTCATTACGAGTCAAAGCCTGCTTGGCTTCGGGCATGTGGAAGCCAACCTCATCCCGGCCTCCCGGGATGCCGGCATCGCCATCGCCGCCAGGAACCTGCCCCTTCCCGCCACCCCCACACCACCGGGCAATGTGGACTTGAGCACTGTTCAAGCCACACCCAACAGCCAGCTCATGGCCAGTCTGGGCCGGCATTGCCAGGCCCTGTTGCACCGGGAAATCCGAGCCGAGGAATTTGCCCGGCGGCTCATCGACAACTGGCAGACCCTCACTGGCGCCAGCGCCATGGAGATCAGCAGGCGCAATGCCGAAGGAGAGGAGCTCGTACTCAACAGAAGCGGCGCCCGCATCACCGCTACTACTCCAGATATGGATATCATTCATCCTTCCGGGCTGCATTTTCGCATCTGGCAACCCCTTCCCGCTTCAGGCATGGAAATCGAAGCCCTGGGGCGACTGGCGCTGGACATTCTCAGCGGCTGCCGCCAGCAGGAACCAATTCTCCCCCAGCCCACTGAAACATCTCCCCCCTTGCCGGGCGTGGGATCCCGCAATGAAAGGGTGAAAAAACTCTATGCCAGTTGCCGCAAAATCGCCAAGGGCAGCATCCCGGTGTTGATCCTAGGCGAATCCGGTACCGGCAAAGAAGTGCTGGCCCGCTGGATCCACGAACAATCCGGCCGACAGGGTGCATTCGTTACCCTGAATTGCGCCACCCTGGGCCGGGATTTGCTGGAAGCCGAACTCTTCGGCGTGGAAAAAGGCGCCGCCACCGGCGTGGAGGCCCGTCCCGGCATTCTGGAACGCGCCAACGGCGGCACGGTCTTCCTGGACGAAGTCGGCGAAATGCCTCCGGAAATCCAGGCCCGGCTGTTGCGCGCCCTGGAAGACACCAGCATCTATCGGGTAGGCGGGAAAAATCCGGTGCCGGTAGAAGTGCGCTTCCTGGCCGCCACCAACCGCCCCCTGGAAGAAAACCTGGGTGAAGAAGGCTTTCGCCTGGATCTGTTTCATCGCCTGGCGGCCTTCGATATCACACTGCCCCCGTTGCGGGAGCGCCGGGAAGACATTCCACAACTGGCCGCCTTCTTTTTCGAGAATGCAGCGCGAAACGCAGGCGTCGGTACGCCAGGCATTACCCGGGGCGCCCTGTCCCGGTTGCTGGATCATGACTGGCCCGGCAATATACGCGAGCTGCGCAACGAAATGGAGCGCGCCGTACTTTTGCTGGACCCCGGCGAACCACTGGATCAGGGGCATTTCTCCACCCGCATCCTCTCGAAGAAGCAGCCGGCAACCGACCTCAGCCTGGAACATGCGGTGAGAAAAGCGGAGCGGGAGGCCTTTCGCATCGCCCTGGCCGTCACCGATGGCGACCCGGGCAAGGCCATGGAGATCCTCGGCCTGTCACGCACCAGTTACTACCGAAAGCTGAAGCAGCTTGGCCTGGCAACGGGGTAGGCGGTGACCGAGAGCAGACCGCCCGATACGCAAGAAACAGGCCTGACCGAGCTGGCCAACCCGATTTCCGGCGACTGGCAGGAACTGCCCCGGGGCGCGGCCATCGGTCGCTACATCGTTATTTCCCTCCTGGGCAGCGGCGGCATGGGCGTGGTATATGCCGCCTACGACCCGGATCTGGACCGCAAGCTTGCTATCAAACTGATCCGCCCGGATCGCATCCAGGGCCAGACCGAAGATAAACCGGACGCCCATCTCCTGCGGGAAGCACGCATCCTGGCCCGCCTATCCCATCCCAATATTCTGCCGGTTTTCGATGTGGGTCGGTTTGGCGCACAACTGTTCCTCGCCATGGAATACGTGGACGGCCAGACGCTGGCCCACTGGCAATCCGAACGGCAACAGGCCTGGAAGCCGGTCCTGCAGCATTACCTGCAAGCCGGCGCCGGCCTGGCCGCCGCCCATGGCGCAGGTATCGTGCATCGTGACTTCAAGCCCCACAACGTATTGCTGGGCAAGGATGGCCGGGTGCGGGTCATGGATTTCGGGCTCTCGCAAAGCAGCGCCAGAATACCCAGCATATCGCCATCCACCTCTCTGTCAGGCACCCCCGCCTACATGGCCCCGGAGCAATTGCGGCAACAGGAGCCCAGCCCCCTGGCCGACCAGTTCAGCTTCGCCGTCGCACTGTATGAAGCCCTGTATGGCGTTCGCCCCTTTCCGGGCCGGGACCCCCTGCAACTACTGTCCGGCATGGAAAAAGGTCTGTCCAGCCCCCCCGCCCACACGGGTGTGCCGGGCTGGATTCACAAGGTGCTGGCGCGGGCGCTGGCGCTCGCACCGCAACAACGCTTTGCCAACATGGAAGCGTTTCTGCATGCCCTGCGGCGGAACCCGGCGGCCAGACGCCGTCAATGGCTTGGCGCGGCATCCATGGCGGCCATCCTGCCCTTGGGCGGAATCTGGCTGCACCAGCAATCCACCCCGGCCCTGTGCCAGGAAGGCAAGGACAAATTTGCCGGCATCTGGAACGAATCCAGACGCCAGGCGCTGGAAAAACACTATCTGGACTCTTCCCTGAGCTATGCGCCGCAGGCCTTTTCCGTGGTTGAACGGATGCTGGACGCCTATCACCATGATTGGGCCGCCACCTATACCCGAGCCTGCGAGGCCACGCAGATAACCGGAGAACAATCCCAACGCCTGCTGGACATCCGCATGATCTGCCTGGACAGCCGCCGGCAGGAAGCGGACGCGCTCATTGGGCTTTTGAGCCAGGCTGACGGTGATCTCATCCAGAATTCGGTAAAAGCCGTGAGCAACCTGTCATCCATTGCTTCCTGCTCCAACATCAAGTCGCTTGCCGGCCTGACTGCTCCCCCACCGGGCCGGAAAGCCGAGCAGTTGGTGACTGCCATCAACAAACTGCTGGCGCAGGCCCGGGCCGGCGTGGTGGCAGGCCAATATGCGCAAGCCCGGGAACTGGCCGAACAGGCCCGCAGCCGCGCCATGGACCTGGATTATCCGCCGCTGCTGGCCCAGGCGGAATTTGAACTGGCCACCAGTTACAAACATCTGGGCAAGAGCGACGAAGCTGAAAACACCTATCGGCAGGCCTTCGTCACCGCCATCGCAGCCGGAGACGACAGTCTGGCGGCCCGCAGCGCCACGGGACAGGTATGGATCATCGGCCACCTGCAGAATCGTCCCGATGCCGCCAGGCACTGGGGAAGTTATGCGGACAGTTTTTTGTCCCGAAGCGGCGGCGACCCTCTGGTGCGCGCGCAACTCTACAGCAACCTGGGCACGGTGGTGCAAAACGAGGGGGATTTCAGCGGCGCCCTGAAACTGGCGCAACAGGTTCTGGAACTGCGCCGCAACACCCTGGGAGAAAAACACGAAAGAACCGCCGTAGCCATGGTCAACCTGGCCAACGCCTATTTCCATCTGGACGGGCCGAAAAAGAGCATTCCCCATTACCGGAAAGCCTACCGGATCTACAGCGAAACCGTAGGCGATCAGCATCCCAACAACATTCTCATTCTCTCCAATCTCGCTTCGGCCCTGAGTGAGAGCAAGCAACTGGAAGAAGCCCGGCAGACCATCAACAAGGCCCTGTCCCTGGCCGAGAACATCTACGGCAGAAAGCACTTCGAAACCGCGCTCACCTTGCAGACACTGGCCAACATCGAGCTGCTGGAAGGCAACCATGAACAAAGCCTGCGGGACTATCTGGAATCCCTGGATGTGATCCGGGAGCAGCTCGGCGAAAATCATCCTTTCGTGATAGATGAACTGACCGGCATCGTGGCCAATCTCGTCGCCCTGCAACGCTACGGCGAAGCCCGGGAATACATTCGTCAGGGACAAGCCATCATCGCCACCATGAACGGCCAGGCATTCGCCCGCTCAATCTTTCTTCTGGCCGAAGCCAGGATCACCCTCCGCCACGACAATGCCACAGCCAAGGCTAGGAGCCTCGCGCAGCAGGCCCTGCAAGACGCCACTGCTGCCGGCCCCAGGGCCAGCGCGCATAAAATCCAGATCGAGCAATTTCTTGCATCCTTGCAATAACCAATCAAACCCCTGTGTTTGAATCATGGTTGCCCCTATGGCGAAACAGGGTGGCGCAAGCGCCCGCCGGGCGACGCACAATTACCACCCCGTCACCGACGTCCTCATCCACTGTCATCTTATCCATGGCAAATACCCGGGTGCCGGCAGGATTGGCATCATCGTCTGCAATGGTGATGACCGTGAAGTCAGCCCCTTCCGGGCGCGGCTTCCTGGACAATTCCATGAAACGGAACCGAAACCGGGGTCTCCCAATGTTTGGTGGTGCAGGCCAAACCGGTTGAAACAGATCTCCAACATTGCGCCGCCGTGACGGTTCAAATCATCAGCGGCGGCAGGCAGTCAGGACATCCCGGAAAACATTGGAGACCCCAGCTTCCATTCCTGAACGCCGGGCATGTACGGATCACCCGGCCATCAACACAGCAACAGCAAATTTCAGGCCAACAGATGTGGAACCATGTACAACGCCAAGCAGGGCAACAGCACAGAAAGCCTTTCCGGCCCAGCCGGTTCTGCTCCCTTGTCCCGCATGCGGAACAGCCGGCGCATCCGCCGGATCACCAAGTGCCAATAACGGCATCCCTGGCAGTCGCCGATGCGGCGGCTGGAAGTATGCATAGCGTGCAAAACAAGCGGCAGCCAAACGCAATGCCACGCCATGGCTCCTGTATGGATGTAGCGAAATCAGCGGCGATGCGCAGCCGCGAAAAACCACCAATAAACATGGGGAAATAAAACGATTTTCCCTTGGCAATGAAACAATTATACTCCCCTATCAGATTCCGACGGATTCCCAGGTAACACAGTGTCGAAAACCTTTTGCGCCCTGCTGGTCCTCGCCCTTTTTCTCGGAGGCTGTTCCGACGGACCGGACACCAACGGCATGAAGATCTACCGGCATTCCCTGGATGGCGCTCCCACCAGCCTGGACCCCGTTCAAGCCGCTACCGCATACGCCAACCATGTGGTGGTGAATGTCTACGACACCTTGTATTCCTACAAATACCTGGCGCGCCCTTACCAGATCAAGCCCAACCTGGCGGTGGACTTGCCGGAAGTCTCGGCGGACGGCCTGACCTACACCATTCGCATCAAAGAGGGTGTGGAGTTCACTGACGATCCGGCCTTCCCCGACGGCAAGGGCCGGGAGGTCACCGCGGCAGACTTCGTCTACTCCCTGAAGCGCCATTTCGACCCCAACACCCGCGCCCAGGGAAGCTGGCTCTGGGCCGGGCGCATCAAGGGCATGGCGGAATGGAAAAAGGCCGGTTCGGACTATGACAAGGAAGTGGAAGGCCTGAAAGCCCTGGACCGCTACACCATACAAATCCTTCTCAACAAGCCCTTTCCCCAGCTCATTCACACCCTGGCCCAGGGCTATGCCGCCGTCGTGCCCAGAGAAGCCGTGGAACACTATGGCCGGGAGTTTTCCGTGCGCCCCGTGGGTTCCGGCCCCTTCCGGCTGCAGCGCTTCGATTCCGTGGGCGTGGTGCTGGTGAGAAACCCCAAGTTCAGACAGGAACCCATTGATCTGGCTTACGAAGGCTATGATGAAGCCGTCCATGGCCAATACGGCATTCAGGAAATCGAAGGCAGGATCCCGCCCCTGGTGGATCGCCTGGAAATCCATTTCATCAAGGAATCCCTGTCGCGCTGGAATTCCTTCACCAAGGGCAACGAGATCCAGTACGCGGAAATCCCCAAGGAACTGTTGAATGATGTGCTGGCACAAAAGAAACCCAGTATCGTGCTGAAACCTGAATATGCCGAACACTATTTTATGACCTCAGGGTACGAAAACGGCTTCGTACATACAGATTTCAACATGAAGGATCCGGAAATCGGCTACAACAAAGACAAGCGGCGCGAACAAATGAACCACACCCTGCGCTGTGCAATCCGCTATGCCTATGACTGGGAAGAACGCAACAGGCGCTTCTATAATGACATGGGTTTTGTATTCCCCGGCGTCATCCCGCCAGTAACGCCGGAATATGATCCAGATGGTCCCAAAGACGCACTGGAGCACAATCCAGACAAGGCTCGAAAATTGCTTGAGGAGGCTGGCTGGACTGCCCAGACACTACCTGTACTCACCTATGGCGGCGTGGCCTCCGTAGACAGCCGGCAGATGTTCGAGCAGTTCCGCGGATGGCTGATGAAAATTGGCTATCCCAAGGAAAAGGTGGTATTCGACTCCTATGCCTCCTTTGGGGATTTCAACCGGGCAGTAAAAAAAGCCAAGATCAAGATCGTGGGCATGGGCTGGGGGCTGGACTATCCCGACGCGGAAAATACCCTGCAACTCTTCTACGGCCCCAACGGCGCCCCTGGTTCCAACAACGCCAACTTCAACAACCCGGAATACAACCGCCTGTATGAAAAAACCGCCGTGATGCAGCCCTCACCGGAGCGCACCAAACTGTACCGCAAGATGAACCAGATCATTCTGGATGCCTGCGTGACCATCTCCGGGCTGTCCCGGCAGAAGATCTTCCTCTGGCACAAAGACGTGGTGAGCTTTCCGGATCAATCTATCGTGGGTGGTTTTCACCTCAAGTATGTGGACGTGAAAGAGGCGCAGAAATAGCCATGGAAATACTGCAATACGCCCTGCGCAAGTTCATTACCGGCATTCCCCTGATCATCGGCGTGACCCTGATCAGTTTCCTGCTCATGGTGTATTTCGGCCCGGACAAGACCTATGAGCTGCTGGGCAAGAACGCTACGCAGGAACAGATCCAGGAAATCCGCCATCAACTGGGTTACGACAAACCTTTCGTCAGCCGCTACCTGGAATACATGAAAGAGCTGGCGACCTTCGATTTTGGCTATTCCGACTCCACCGGCGAGCGGGTCAGCAGCATTCTCAAGCGCACCGTGCCCATTTCCCTGGCGCTGATCACGCCCGGCTTTGTCCTGGGCAATCTGCTGGGCATCGCCCTGGCGCTGGTGGCGGCCTACCACCGGGGCCGCTGGCTGGACAAATTCATCATGGGCGGCTCGGTAGTGGGCATGAGCGTGAGTTTCCTCATCGTCATCATCGCCTTTCAGATTCTGCTT
>JAMOMB010000230.1 GCA_027068795.1 Sedimenticola sp.
GCTCTGCACGGGGGATCTGGGATTCAGCGCCACCAAAACCTATGACCTGGAAGTGTGGCTGCCGGGGCAGGGCAAATACCGGGAAATCTCTTCCTGCTCCAATTTCCTGGATTTTCAGGCGCGGCGCATGCAGGCGCGCTGGCGGAATCCGGAAACCGGAAAGCCGGAATTGCTGCACACGGTAAATGGTTCCGGCCTGGCTGTGGGGCGTACTTTGGTTGCAGTGCTGGAGAACGGCCAGCAGGCGGATGGAAGCATCCGGGTGCCCGAGGTGCTACGGCCCTATATGGGCGGAACAGAGCGGATTGCGGCTATCTGACCATGGCGATCAGCAGTATCACGAAACCCACCACCAGTAGCAGTGGTATGGCCGCAGCCTGCCAGTCGCCTTTTTTGGCTTTCGGCCCGTTCTGCATCCAGTGCTTGGCGGCCGGGTAAAGATAGAACAACAGCAACACCACGAAGGCGGCGCTGGCGATTTGCAACCAGATATTCATTCTTGATCTCCATAAAAAAGCCCCGGCGACAAGCCAGGGCTTTTTGTGTTCAAAATGCCGCCGTCACTCGTCGCCGCCAAAGATACCGAGAATCTGCAGCAGGCTGATGAAAATATTGAAAATTGACAAATACAGGCCATAAGTGGCGTGAATGTAGTTGGTTTCCCCGCCATGCACCATTTGGCTGGTCTGGAACAGGATGAATCCGCTCATGAGCAAAATAAAGCCGGAAGCAATGGCGAGCTGCAAGGCGGGTATCTGCAGGAAGATATTGGCCAGCACCGCCACCATCATCACCAGCATGCCGGCGAAGATGAAGCCGCCCATGAAACTGAAGTCACGCCGGCTGCTCAGGGCGTAACCGGAAAGTCCCAGAAAGATCACGCCGGTTCCGCCAAGAGCGAGGCCCACGGTCTGCGGGCCGTTGGGCAGGTTCAGGTACATGCTGATCACCGCGCCCAGTCCAAATCCCATAAGGCCGGTGATGGCGAAAATAACGCCGAGTCCGGCGCTGCTGTCAGCGGTGCGGGGCAGTACGAATATACCCATGAGCATGGCGACGATTACCGACACGGTGTAAGTCCAAACGGGCACCGCCAGGTACAGGGACAGCAATGCCATCATGCCGCTGAAGATCAGGGTGGCGGATAACAGCAGATAGGTGTTTTTAATGACCTTGTTGGTGGCAAAGGTTGTTTCCGTCGATCGGCCGATAGCGCGGTCTAGTGTGTTCATGAGGTTCTCTTTCTCCAAGATAATTAACTAAATCATTCAATTTTCGGTTCGCCACAAATTGTGGATGGAACCAGGATAAAACTTTAGATTCGCCGGAAAGACGCGAGTTCCCGAATTTACAGCCAGTGCGGGGTGGCGGTCTGCTCCCGTGAAATCAAGTATTTTCAAATACAGTACAAACGGATGGTTCCGCTTTCTTTACGCCAGATTGAATATATAGCAGCATGGGAAGGAAAGAGCAACAATCCGCGCCTGCTTGGCTCGGTCAGGGCGTTTTATTCATGTTGTATTTTTACCAAAAATGGTTGAATTTGGTATTTTTGCACTGTTGGATTTGTACAATTTGTTCTGTCTCCGCTATACTAATCAAAGTATGTTCTGTTTCACGCCTTCCCTCAGGGAGGTAACAGAGTTTTAAAGGAATAGTTTTGAGGGCGGGCAGTTTCAGCCCCGGTAAAAAAGTGAATGTCTACATATCAGGAGAAAGACAAGATGTTGAATGAAACAAACAAAAAAATCGCCACTGTTGCGGCGGCTGTGGGCTTGATGATGGGTTCGACTGCGGCCTTCGCTGATGGCCACGGCGGCATGCCCGGTTATGCACTGGATGCGGAAAAATCTGTGGTAACCAACGCGTATGGCGAGTGCTGGAAGTCCAAGGGCGGCGTAAAGCAGCTGCTGGAAAAATGCGGCGATGTCGTTGCCCAGGAAGAGCCGGAGCCAACGCCTGTGCCCGTCGATGGCGATGATGATGGCGATGGCGTTCCCAACAGCCGTGACAAATGCCCCAACACCCGCTCCGGCGCCACGGTTGACGCCAATGGCTGTGAAATCGTGGAGAACCTGACCATCAACCTGCTGGTTGAAGAATTCGATTTCGACAGCGCCGTGCTCAAGCCGGAAATGAAGGCTGCGCTGGAAGATTTTGCCGCCAAGGTCAAAGCCAGCCCCGGTCATGAAACCATAACCATCATTGGTCATACCGACAGCACCGGGCCTGAAGCCTACAACCTGAAACTGTCCCTGCGCCGGGCGCAATCTGCGGCAGCCTATCTGGAGTCTCTCGGACTGGACTCCATTACCACGGAAGGCCGCGGCGAATCCCAGCCCATTGCTGACAACAGCACCCGCGAGGGTCGTGCGCAAAACCGCCGTATCGAGATCACCACAAAATAAGCGGCGCTCTTGCAGCGCCTGAAAGGGCGCTGATGAAAAGCCGGTGTCCTGATAAGGATGCCGGCTTTTTTATTCGGGACAGAGGCGCGCCTAGCCGGGATTTGAGCGGTTTATCTTTCAATTGGGGTCGCTTACAATACGCGCCTTCGATTCATGTGGCCTTTGGTAGGGGCCACCACTGAGGACATGTCATGCCTGTAATCACACTCCCTGACGGCTCCACCAGAGCTTTTGACCATCCCGTCTCTGTTGCGGATATCGCCGCGGATATTGGTCCCGGCTTGGCCAAGGCGACCCTGGCGGGCAAGGTCAATGGCAAGCTGGTGGATGCGTACACGCAAATCGATGCCGATGCGGAGGTGGCCGTGCTTACCGACCGTGACGAAGAAGGCCTGGAGATTATCCGTCATTCCAGTGCGCATCTGCTGGCCATGGCGGTCAAGGAGCTGTTCCCTGAAGCCCAGGTGACCATTGGTCCTGTTATCGACAACGGCTTCTATTACGATTTCTCATACAGCCGCCCCTTTACGCCGGAGGATCTGGCCGCCATAGAAAAGAAGATGAACGAGCTGGCGAAGGCGGACATCCCCATCCGTCGCAGCCTGATGTCCAGGGATGATGCAGTGAAGTTTTTCCGGGAGATGGGCGAGGAGTACAAGGCCGAGATCATCGAATCCATCCCGGCGGACGAGGAGCTGTCGCTCTACACCCAGGGTGGCTTTACCGACCTGTGCCGTGGTCCCCATGTGCCCAGTACGGGCAAGCTCAAGGCGTTCAGGTTGATGAAGCTGGCTGGCGCTTACTGGCGCGGTGATTCCAGCAATGAAATGTTGCAGCGCATCTACGGCACCGCCTGGCGCAACAAGAAGGAGCTGAAAGCCTATCTGCATCGTCTGGAAGAAGCGGAAAAGCGGGATCACCGCAAGATCGGCAAGGCGCAGGATCTGTTCCATACCCAGGAGGAAGCGCCAGGCATGGTGTTCTGGCACGACAAGGGCTGGCAGATCTACCTGGCGGTCGAAGACTATGTGCGCCGCAAGCTGCGCCAGCATGGCTACCAGGAAGTGCATACGCCGGAGATCATCGACAGGAGCCTGTGGGAAAAATCCGGCCATTGGGACAAGTTCGGCGACATGATTTTCACTACCCATTCCGAACATCGTGACTACGCCATCAAGCCCATGAATTGCCCGGCCCATGTGCAGATCTACAATCATGGTCTCAAGAGCTACCGGGATCTGCCCCTGCGTCTGGCGGAATTCGGCTCCTGTCACCGCAATGAACCTTCCGGCACCCTCCATGGCCTGATGCGGGTGCGGAATTTCGTCCAGGATGATGCCCATATCTTTTGCACGGAAGACCAGATCCTCGCCGAGGTGTCGGACTTCATCGATTTGCTATTCGAGGTATACCGGGATTTCGGTTTCGAAGATGTGCTGATCAAGCTCTCCACGCGCCCGGAGCAGCGGGTGGGCGCCGATGCCTTGTGGGACAAGGCGGAAAAGTCCCTGGAAGATGCGCTCAACCACAAGGGACTGGCATGGGAGCTGCAACCCGGCGAGGGCGCTTTCTATGGACCCAAAATCGAGTTTTCCCTGAAAGACTGCCTGGATCGGGTATGGCAGCTGGGCACCATTCAGCTGGACTTTTCCATGCCCGAGCGTCTGGGTGCGCACTATATCGCGGAAGACAACAGCAAGCAGGTGCCGGTCATGCTGCACCGGGCGATTCTCGGATCCCTGGAACGGTTTATCGGTATTCTCATCGAACACTATGCAGGCGCCTTGCCGGTCTGGTTGTCTCCGGTGCAGGTGGTTTTGATGAATATCACCGACAAACAGGCCGAATATGTCACCAATGTGGCGGAAAAGCTGAAAAAACAGGGCATTCGTGTACAAATGGACTTGAGAAACGAGAAGATCGGCTTTAAAATCCGCGAGCACACATTGCAACGGGTTCCCTACCTGCTGGTCATAGGTGATCGGGAAATGGAAAACAATGCAGTCGCGGTGCGCAAGCGCGGTGGCGAAGATCTGGGGGCGATGCCCGTGGAGGATTTTGTTTCCCGCCTGCAGGACGACCTGAAACAGCGCGTATAGAGGCGGAAACCGCCTTCATGCCAAACCGAATAATTTTATAGAGGAATCTGACTATAGCCAAACAAGACAAAAGAAACCGCCTGAATGATGACATCACTGTACCCAGGGTAAGACTGATTGGAGAAGATGGTGAACAGGTGGGAATCGTTTCTATAGAAGAAGCTATGGAAGCCGCCGCCAGGGCGGGCCTTGATCTGGTGGAAATCGTGCCCAATGCGGATCCGCCGGTTTGCCGCATCATGGACTATGGCAAATTTGTCTTCGAGGCCAAGAAGCAGAAGCAGGCGGCGAAGAAAAAGCAGAAGCAGGTGCAGGTGAAGGAAATCAAGTTCCGGCCGCGCACGGACTCCGGAGACTATGCAATCAAACTGCGAAACCTGCGGCGCTTCCTGGAAAATGGTGACAAGGCGAAAGTTACCATGCGTTTTCGGGGCAGGGAGCATGCCCACCGGGAACTGGGCGCGGAAGTGCTGACCCGTGTGGAA
>JAMOMB010000231.1 GCA_027068795.1 Sedimenticola sp.
GCTGGTGCACGGCACCCGCCCGCAGATCGAGGAACGCCTGGAGCTGCGCGGGGCGGGCATGCAGGTGATCAACGGCATGCGGGTGACGGATGAACGCGCCCTGCTCTGCGTAAAAGAAGCCGCCGGCGCGGTACGGGTGGAAATCGAGGCGCTGCTGTCCACCGGGCTGGCCAACTCCCCCATGGCCGGCGCCCAGATCGAGGTGGATTCCGGCAACTTCGTTACCGCCAAGCCCCTGGGCATTATCGACGGCGTGGACTACCTGCATACCGGCGAGGTGCGCAAAATCAACACCAAAGCCATACGGCAACGTCTGGATGCCGGCGCCATGGTGCTGATCTCCCCTCTGGGCTACTCCCCCACGGGCGAGGTGTTCAACCTGAACGCCGCCGACGTTGCCGCCGCCATCGCCACGCAGCTCAAGGCCGACAAGCTGATCTTTCTTACCGACAGCAAACTCACCGACAGCCGCAGGCGGCTTATCGAAAGCCTGGTGCCCGCCGAGGCGGATGCACTGCTGGCGCGGCGCAAGTCCCTGAACGAACAACTCCGGCGGGTATTGTCCAATGCAGCCTGCGCCTGCCGGCATGGCGTGGGAAGGGCGCATATTCTGCCACGGCGCCAGGACGGCGTATTGCTCAGTGAACTATTTACCCGTGACGGCAGTGGAACGCTCATCACCCCTGAGCAATGGGAAACCCTGCGGGAAGCGGCAATCGATGACGTCAGCGGCATTCTCGAACTGATTCGCCCCCTGGAGGAAGCCGGCGTTCTGGTACGCCGTTCCCGGGAATACATGGAAACGGAAATCCACCGCTTTACCGTCATCGAACGCGACGGCACCATTATCGGCTGCGCAGCCCTGTATCCCTTTCCAAAAGAGAAAATGGGCGAACTGGCCTGCCTGGTCATCCATCCGGATTACCGCAACAGCGGACGGGGCGACCAGCTACTGGCTTTCATTCAGCAACGGGCAAGATCATTGAACCTCCGGCAACTGTTCGTGCTCACCACGCGTACTGCGCACTGGTTTCGGGAACGGGGTTTCAGCACCACCGACATCCGCCATCTCCCCGGCAAGCGGAAAGACCTGTACAACTGGCAACGCAACTCCAGGATGTTGACCTACCGGCTGTAACACCATGAAGCTCCCTCTCGCCGCACTGGTGATATTCAACCTGCTTACCCTGGCGGTCGCCCTGTACATGGGTTGGGATCCGGCCATGATTCTGTTTCTGTACTGGGCGGAGAATGTGGTCGTCGCCATCTGGCAGCTTCCACGGTTCTTCCTGGCGGAAAATGACCGGCCGAATGATGGATACAAACCCTTGAACCGGCTGTTTATCTGTCTGTTTTTTCTGATTCACTATGGCATCTTCACATTTGTACACGGCTCTTTGGTGTTTGAATTGTTCCTCGACCAGGATCTCAACAGGGAAAACCTGCTGGCACTGGTCTCCGGCACACCAGGAATCACCCTGGCTTTGGCTGGCCTGTTTCTCAGCCATGGCGTACAGTTTTTCTCCGATCTCGGCAGAAATATCACCACCCGAACAAAACTCGCTACAGTCATGATGCAGCCTTACCGGCGTATCGTCATCTTGCACCTGGTGGTACTCCTGAGCGGCCTGGCGCTGAACTACCTCCCCGATCCAACCGTCAGCATCATACTGCTGGCCGTGATCAAGATCGGCATGGATTTCTACCTGGACCGAAAATTAATGCAAAAGCAGGAAGCAGCACATCATGTCCCACAGTTCTAGAAAAGCCGTCCTCACGGCCATCGTCTCCAACGCACTGGTCACCATCATCAAATTCATCGCCGGTTCCGCCAGCGGCTCGGCGTCCATGATCAACGAGGCGGTGCACAGCCTCATGGATACTTTGAACCAGGGCTTTCTGTTTCTCGGCCTGCGCGAAAGCGAAAAACCCGCCGATGGCGTCTATGCTTTCGGCCACGGGCAGAAGAAATATCTCTGGAACCTGTGGTCCGCCATCGGCCTGTTCTCCATCGGCGCTGGCCTGGGGCTGTCCCATGCCTGGCACAGTTGGGAAGGACTGGGCACCAGCCATATTTCAGAGACCTCCAGCTTGTTCGGCTTTGAGGTCAGCTCCCTGTGGCTGAATCTCAGTGTGCTGGCCATCGGCTTCATGCTGGAAGGCTATTCCTTCCTGGTGGCCATGAAGGAGTTTCTGCGACGCATGCGCAACGCCGGACAAAGCAATCCACTGGCCTATCTGCTGCAGGCCGATGACCCAACCCTGGTGGCCATCGTGCTGGAAGATTCCGCCGCCATGCTGGGGCTGACCCTGGCGGCCCTGGGCATTTCCCTGACCGCCATCACCGGACATGCCGAGTACGACATCGTTTTCTCGGCGCTCATCGCCTGTATGCTTGGCGGGATCGCCTTCTATCTTGGTTTCGTCAACATGCGTTTCCTCGCGGACATGCGCGACCCGGAAGCGGAACAGGCATTTCGGGAAGTGGTAAAGAAGCATGGGGAAATCGAGCGTTTTCATGACCTGCGCTCCATTATCATCGACGAGCGGCACACGATACTGGTAGCAGAAATCGAACTGCGGGAAGAAGCCCTGACCCTGGGGCTGTACGAAAAAATCCAGCAGCGCACCGACGAAATCCTGGACAGCTCCGGGCTGCCGAAAAATGAACAGGAGAAGCTGCGCGGTTTTGCCAGCACCCGGGCATCCGTAGAGCTGATCATCACCCGAACCGAAGCCATCATCGACGAAATCGAGGCGGAGGTCCGCAAGCGCATCCCCCGGGTCAGCCACATCACGCTGGAGATTGAAGGTATCGTCCAGCAAGATCATTCGGCCATCCCGGCCACCTGAGCAAAGCTGCTGATATGGATCGCCGCCTGGCCGTAGCCCCCATGCTGGACTGGACAGACAAATACTGTCGCTACTTCCACCGCCTGATCAGCCGCCAGACCCTGCTCTACACGGAAATGATCACCACCGGCGCATTGCTGCACAACGATCCCGGCCGTTTTCTGGATTTTTTTCCCGCCGAACATCCCGTAGCGCTGCAACTGGGCGGCAGTAACCCCGAAGACCTGGCGAAATGCTGCAAGATGGCGGAAGAATGGGGATACGACGAAATCAACCTGAACCTTGGCTGCCCATCAGACCGGGTGCAGTCGGGCATGTTCGGCGCCTGCCTGATGGCGAAGCCGGATCTGGTCGCCGACTGCATCACCGCCATGACGGAAAGCTGCAAGCTGCCCGTCACCGCAAAACACCGCATCGGCATTGACGAGCTGGACAGTTATGACTTGCTGTGCCACTTTGTGGATCGACTCGCCGCTGCCGGCTGCCAGACCTTTATCGTCCATGCGCGCAAGGCCTGGCTGCAGGGACTCAGCCCGAAACAGAACCGCGACATCCCTCCCCTGCGCTACGAGCTGGTCTATCGGCTAAAGCAGGATTTTCCCGAACTTGAGATCATCATCAATGGCGGCATCCGCAATCTGGATCAGGCGCAAAGCCATCTGAAAAACGTGGATGGCGTCATGATCGGCAGGGAAGCCTACCAAAATCCCTGGATGCTGGCTCAGGCAGACCGGAGGATTTTTGGCGCCAACTGGCAACCTCACAGCCGTCACCAGGTAATCGAAAACCTGCTGCCCCTGGTGGAACAGGAATGCAGCCGGGGCATTCCCCTAAAGCACATCACCCGGCATATCCTGGGGCTGTTCCATGGCCAGCCAGGGGCCAGAAAATGGCGCCGCTATCTGTCGGAAAATGCGCACAAACCGGAAGCCGGCCCCGAAACCCTGCGAAGCGCCATGGCGTTATTGCCAATTGCGAATTCTCATTGAATGTATATTAGAATATGCTAACATGCGCATATATAATCATTTTAGCGAGGAATTCCCAATGAGTGTAGAACGCATGGTGCTGGCTTTTGCCGGCTTCGCCATTTTACTATCCCTGGCCTTGGGCTGGTCTGCAAGCCCCGTTTTTCACAATGAAAACTGGCTGTGGTTTACCGCTTTTGTCGGCGCCAATCTGTTTCAGTCGGCCTTTACCGGTTTCTGTCCCCTGGCCATGATCCTGAAAAAGCTGGGTGCAAAGCCTTGCGGCGTTTTCTAAGCCCGGCATTCTCCCCCCTCTCCCCGGGAGAGGGGTTCATTCCGCCATCCGCGCAAACAGGTCATGGGCGTCATTGCCCGTAATGTCCACTTCCACGAAGTCACCCGGCTCCAGTTCCCAGGCACCCTGAATAACGACCTGGCCGTCGATTTCCGGCGCATCTCCAGGCCCCCGGGCAATCACATGATCCTCATGCACTTCGTCCACCAGCACAATCATCGACTGGCCTCGCCGGGCTGCCAGTTTCTCTGTTGAGATGGCGGCCTGCACCTCCATGAATCTCGCCATCCGTTCCTGCTTCAGGGGCTGTGGAACCTGGTCCGGCAGGGCATTGGCTGCCGCGCCTTCCACAGGTGAATAGGCAAAACAACCGACCCGGTCCAGCCGGGCCTGGTGCAGAAAATCCAGCAGGATTTCAAAGTCTTCATCCGTTTCACCCGGGTAACCGACAATAAAGGTGGAGCGAATCACCAGCTCCGGACAGTCCCTGCGCCAGACAGCCAGCCGATCCAGCACTTTCTCCGTGGCGGCAGGCCGCCCCATGGATTTGAGCACCCGCTCACTGCCATGTTGCAAAGGCATATCCAGATACGGAAGAATGGCGCCTTCCGCCATGAGGGGTATTAGCTGATCGACTTGCGGATAGGGATAGACATAGTGCAGGCGCACCCAGGCAGGCAGTTCCCCCAGCGCCTTTGCCAAGCTGGCGAGACGGGTTTCCAGGGGCCTGCCGGCAACAAAATCAGTGCGGTATTTCAGATCCACGCCATAGGCGCTGGTGTCCTGGGATACCACCAACAGCTCGCGCACCCCGGATTCCACCAGGCGCTCGGCCTCGGCCACCACCTCACCCAGGGGGCGGCTCGCCAGATCCCCCCTCAGGGAGGGGATGATGCAGAACTTGCAGCGATGATTACAGCCTTCAGAAATTTTCAGATAGGCATAATGCCTGGGGGTGAGCTTGATTCCCTGGGGTGGAATCAGGCTGGTCCAGGGATCATGCGGCGCGGGCAGCTGTTCATGCACCAGGGCCATCACCTCTTCATAGGCATGGGGCCCGGTAATGCCCAGCACCTTGGGGTATTTTTCCCGGATCTCCGCCGCCCGTACGCCCAGGCAGCCGGTGACAATGACCTGGCCATTGGCATCCAGGGCTTCGGCAATGCTCTCCAGGGATTCTTCCACTGCTGCATCAATAAACCCGCAGGTGTTGATAATGACCAGCTGCGCATGGGCGTAATCCGGAACGATTTCATAACCTTCGGCCCGCAGTTGGGTGAGGATGCGCTCGGAATCCACCAGGTTCTTGGGACAACCCAGGCTGACAAAACCAATGGCGGGTGCTGGTCTGGTCATGGGAAAAGCCTCATTCCCGCCGTGCGGACTTTCGCCCTTGTGCAGCGCTGAGTATGCCCCGCAAGATTTTCAGTTCATCCAGATCCGGCTCCGCCCGGTAGAACAGCCGTTTCAGCCGCCGCATGAGTTTGTCCGACTTGCGGGGGTCGAGAAAGCCGATGTCTTCCAGGGCTTGTTCCAGATGTTTGAACAAACCCTGCATATCCCCGGCCCTGGCCGGTGCATGCGTTTTGGCGTCCGCCTGTCGCCCCAGCCGCGCCTGCATCATCAGCTCATAACTGATCACCTGAACCGCCATCCCGAGATTCAGGGAGGAATAGCGCGGATTGGCAGGGATATTCACCAGATAGTTGCAGTGCTCCAGCTCGGCGTTGGTCAGCCCCGTACGCTCCCGTCCGAACACCAGCGCCACCTTGCCCGATGCACTGCGCTGCATCACCAGCTCCGCGCATTCACGGGGATCGAGTTGCGGCCAACGGACGGTGCGCTGCCGGGCGCTGGTGCCCACCACCAGTACGCAATCCGCCACTGCTTCATCCAGACTTTGATGGATGCTGGCCTCATGCAGAATATCGTCTGCGCCAGAAGCCCTGGCCATGGCCTCTTCCGTGGGAAACTGCTTGGGTTGCACCAGGGCCAGCTCATCCAGGCACATATTTTTCATCGCCCGGGCAACCGCGCCGATATTGCCGCCGTGGGACGTTTCCACCAATACAATGCGTATGTTTTCCATGGCGGTAGAGTATAATGGTTAATTATTTTCAAGGCCCGGATTATCCTCGACAATCATGAACCCCATGACCACCATTGCCTCTCGCGCAGCCCGTGACGCAGGCAAACTGCTGCTCAACTACTTCAATCACATGGACAAGGTCGAGGTGCAGGAAAAGCAGGCAAACGACTTTGTTACCGAGGTAGATCGCGCTTCCGAGCAAATCATCATCAATGCAATAAAAAAGGCGTATCCGGATCACGCAATTTTGGCCGAAGAGAGCGGCAACCACGCCGGAAACGACTTTCTGTGGATCATCGACCCCCTGGACGGCACCACCAACTACCTGCACGGCTTTCCCCAGTTTTCCATTTCCATTGCCCTGCAATACCGGGGCCGGCTGGAAGCCGCCGTGGTCTACGATCCCCTGCGCGACGAGACTTTCAGCGCACACAAGGGGGGCGGCGCTTACCTGAACGATCACCGCATCCGGGTTTCCAAACAAAAGGATCTGCACGGCGCACTGCTGGGCACAGGCATTCCCTACCGCGACCAGCAGCATGTGGACGCCTATTTCGGCATGATGAAAGCGCTGATCAAGGACGCAGCCGGCGTACGCCGCCCCGGTTCCGCCGCCCTGGACTTCGCCTGGCTGGCCGCAGGCCGCATCGATGCTTTCTGGGAGCTGGGCCTGGCGCAATGGGATTTTGCCGCAGGCGCGCTTCTGGTCAAAGAAGCCGGCGGTCTGGTCACCGACCTGAGGGGAGGTGACAGACATTTCGAGACCGGCAACCTGGTTGCCGGAAACGTCAAGATTCATCAGGAAATGCTCAGGGAAATCAAACCCTTCCTGTCGGAAAAACTCAAGGCCTGAGCGCTTCGGCGGGCGGCGTTCAGCGCAAAATACCCGGGTTCTTTTGGACAGGATGTTTCATCCAGTCAGCGACGCGCCGATCTTGCCGCCCAGATACGGTATTTCCTCAACCATCGATAGCTCGGGCTATTGATGCAAACGGAAATCCACCCCTGAACGGCAATGTTGGCACGGTCACCGGATTCCTGAGTGGAATATTCGGTTAAAGATTTTCCCATAGCGGCCGAATACTGTAGTGACGTCAATTAAAAGGATCATCCGGATGCAACAACAAGCCCAAGAACAACCTCTTCAGGAAAGAGAGCTCAGCTTTCTGCAGGACCTGACGGAAAAACTGGCAACAAGAGAGATCGACTTGCCACCTTTTCCGGACATCTATGCACGCATCATCAAAACCCTCCACGACCCGGATGTATCGCTGCAAGACGTCAGCCGCATCGTCGTTGCAGCGCCAGATCTTTGCGTGCGCATATTGCTGTTGGCAAACTCCGCATTGCTCAACCGCTCCGGAGTGGAAGTTACCGACCTTGGCGTTGCCGTCTCCCGCCTGGGCCTGTCTGCGGTAAACAGCGCCACGGTTACACTGGCAACCAAAGACGTGTTCAAGGCGCCGAAAGGATCAAGCCTGGAATATCTCCTCAACAAAACCCGCGTGGAGTCGGTCAGAGTCGCTGCCTACAGCTATCTGCTGTCCATCCGGGCGGGACTGGCCAGCGAAAAGCACAACGCCATGCTGGCCGGGTTGCTGCACAACATTGGCACCTACTACATCCTGTCCCGGGCAACGGATTTTCCTGATCTGGTCTCCAAGGATATTATCAAGAACTGGGGGCCTGGCATCGGCCAGGCGCTGGTGGACAACTGGGGATTTCCAGAAAGCATTTCCACCGCCATTGAGAAACAGAACGAGATCGATGCGCCAGGAGAAGAAGACGCTATCGAACTGCGGGAAATACTGATATGCGCAATCTTGCTCTCCCGTGCTTCCAATAACGACGCCGATGCCGGCACAGACTATGATCAGATACCCGCTTGCCAGTTGCTGGATATCAATTCGGAGAACATTTCCCTGATCATCGAAGACTACAAGGAAGAAGTAGTTTCCTTTATTTCCGCCTTGAAGTAGGAAAACTGTTTTCCAGGAATCAGGCCGCTTCCACCGCGCATTCTTGCTGCCGGAATCTGCGCCTGAGTACGAATTTTTCATGCAACTCCAGCAATGACGGCACCAGAAACAGGACGAGGAAGGTAGAAAACGCCAGCCCGAAGGAAATCGATACCGCCATGGGAATCAGGAATTGCGCCTGCAGGGAGGTTTCGAACAGCAGGGGCGTCAGCCCGGCGATGGTCGTCAGCGAGGTGAGCAGCACCGCGCGCAACCGCTGGCAGGCCGCCTCTACAATGGCCTCACTCACTTCCATGCCTTTCTCGCGCAACTGCTTGTAGAACACCACCAGAATGATGGAGTCGTTCACCACGATACCCGACAGGCCAAAAATACCGAACATGGAAAGAATCGTCAGCTCGATATCCATGACCCAGTGCCCCACGATGGCGCCGACGACCCCGAAGGGAATGATGCTCATGACCACCAGGGGCCAGCCATAGGAGCCGAATACCCAGGCCAGAACGATATAGATCATGGCCAGGGAAAACAGCGCGCCTTTCTCCATGTCCGCCAGGGTTTCCTTTTGGTCCTGCGCCTTGCCCGTATAGCTCATGTGCACACCCCACTTGCGGTACACTTCCGAGAACAGATCCTTCTCCAGCAGGGCGCGTATGTCGTTGGCGTTGTTCCTGGTGGTATCCACATCGGCAAATACCGTGGCGGAAAGCTGACCATCGTAGTGGCGCAAAATCTCGAAGCCCTGGCGCTCTTTCAACTGTAAGGCGCTGCCCAGGGGGATCTGTCCGCCTCCGGGCAGACGCAGACTCAGGTAATCCAGGGCGGACAGGTGGTAGCGCTGTTCATCCGGCAACATCACCCGCACTTCCAGTTCATCCCGCCCGTCGATAAAAATCTGGCTGAGGTTGCCGGAAAAGGCGTCGCCAAGCTGGCGCGCCACATCCGCCTCCGTCAGGCCCTGGGCCCGTCCCATGGGGGTGAGGGTATAAATCAATTGCTGGCGGCCATAGGGCATATCGTCCTCGATGCCGGTAACGCCATCCATTCCTTCCAGGGTAGTGGTAATGGCGAGGGCTGCTTGCTTGAGGTGCTGGATATCCGGCCCGGTCAGTTTGATTTCCAGGTCCCTGCCGGGCGGGCCGCCGCCTTTTCTCGAAGTAAGCGTCATCTTCTCCAGACCCGGCGCATCCCTGAAATGCTTGCGCCACTCGTCCAGAAAGGCCTGATTACGCACCGTCCGTTCATCCGACGGCACCAGTTCCGCGGTTATGGTGGCGAACTGCTCGCCCGCCCTGCCGGATTGCGCATTGGAGAAAATACCCATGCCATGGGACACCTTGGCGATGCGCACCAGTCCCCCACCCAAAGCTTCTTCCGCTTCATACAAGGCCTCTTCCACTTCACTGATGAAGGTTTCCACCCTTTCCGGAGGCGTACCGGAAACAAAGCTGGCGCTGGCGTGAATGATATTGCCCTCGACCGTCGGAAAAAAGGTAAAGCCGATGCGCCCCCCGGCGAGCAGGCCTGCGGCCATGATCAGCGCAGCCAGGGCAAGGGATATGGTTACGCCGGGCCGGGACACCGATGCCTTGACCAGGGGGCGGAAACGATAATCACGGAAACGCTCGAATCCCGCATCCAGCTTCTTCCGCAATCTGCCCGGCTCCTTGTGATGCGCCTTGTGGAAGCTGTGGCGCAAATGTCCCGGCAACACCAAAAAGCTCTCGATCAGCGAGGCGATGATGACGCAAATCACCACGAAGGGAATATCGAACAGAATGCTGCCGATGATCCCGGACACCATCATCAGGGGAATGAAAGCGGCAATGGTGGTCAGGGAAGAAGACAATACCGGCGCCAGCATGCGCCGTGCGCCGCCCTCCGCCGCTTCCAGCGATCTTTCTCCTTTCTGATAGTGCGCCAGGGCGTCTTCCCCAACCACGATGGCGTCATCGACGATGATCCCCAGGGCCATGATCATTCCGAACAGGGATATCATGTTGATGCTGCCCCCCGCCAGCCAGATCAATGCCAGGGTCGCCATGAAAGATACGGGAATTCCCAGCGTCACCCAGCCCGCCACCCGGGCATTGAGGAACAGGAACAAGATGATTACCACCAGCACCAGGCCGCCCAGCCCGTTCTTCAGCAGCAGATTGATGCGGTCGCGGATGAGCTGCCAGCTTTCATCATAGACAGTGATTTCAACGCCTGTTGGCAACTGGGCGCGGGTTTCCGCCAGCCATTGCTCCAGAATTCGGGCGGACGCCAGGGTATCCCCGGTGGTGGCGCGCATGGCCCGCAGTTCCACAGCAGGTTTTCCCTGGTAGCTGATGGAAATCTGGTTGGCCTTGGGGCGGCGCTCGACCATGGCCACGTCGCCCAGGCGCACATAGTCACCTTGCAGGTTGGCCACCAGGGGCAGGTCTTCAAAGCCTGCGACGTCCCTTTGCTGATTCAGGGCCCGCAGCTCCCTGGCCACATCCCGCTTGCCCACCTGGCCAGCGGGCAGGTCACGGGACAGTTCATTGATGCGGCGCCCCACATCCCCAAGAGACATGTCCAGGGCCTGCAATTGCCGCTGGGAAAGCTGCACGGCGATTTCCTCTTCCGGCAGGCCATTGATATCCACCTTGGCCACGCCTCGCTGCAGCAGCTCTTCCTCGAAACGATAGGCCAGGCTGCGCAGCTCCCGCAAGTCCGAAGGCCCGTGCAGCAGCAGGCGGGCAATGGGTTCGAAATTGATCACATGGCTGACCTGGGGAGTGCGCGCGTCCTGTGGCAGATTGCGCACCGCCTTCACCCGGGCATCCACCCGGTCCGTGGCTTCGCCCATGTCCGTTCCCTCGGGAAAATCCAGAATCACCACGCCGACACCCTGGGCGGAAGTAGAGGTGATCTTCTCCAGCCCCTCCACGGAACGCAGTTCCTGCTCCAGGGGAATGGTGATGGATTTCTCCACGTCCTCCGCCGTCGCTCCCGGCCAGACCACCCTGACCGTGACCACCTGAATGTCAAAAGTGGGAAAGAACTGGGTGTTCAGGGAAGTCAGGGCCAGCGCTCCGGACAGGAGCATGATGATCATCACCAGATTGGCGGCTACGGGGTGCCGGGCGAAGATACCGATAATGTCGTTTTTGTGCTGGAAGCCTTCAGCCACCGGCCACGACCTCTACCAGCAGGCTTTCCACTGCGTTGGGCAGTTGGGTAACCAGCAGCTGCTGCCCGGATTTCAGTTGCGGCGAACGGATCAACACCTGGTTCTTCCCGTTCAGCCATATCTCGCCGACGCGCTCCACCCGAACCGGGCGCAGACGCTGCTGCGCATCGATGACATACACCTTGTCGGAACCGTACAAGGCCTCAAAAGGCACGGGCATTACCCCTGATTGTTTTGGCAGGGTCAGGCGCAACTGCATGACGCGGCCTTTTTGCAACCAGTCCCAGCCAGAATCGATCTGAAACAGCGCCTCCACGCCGCCACTGCCCTGGCGCACCTCGGCTCCCAGGGAAATGAGATGCCCCCTGACCTCATTACCATCCACCGCCCCGGCCACCACCAGGGGTTTTTCCTCCGCCAGGGCCTTGCGCACCTGGGGCACATAGATGGCCGGCAACATGGCGCGAAACATGAGGCTGGCATTCTCGAACATCTCCAGCAAGGGCGCTCCCGCGTTTGCCCGATGCCCCTGCGCCACCAGCACCTTTACCACTCTGCCATCAAAGGGCGCTTTCACCCTGGTGCGTTCAAGTTGCAGCCGGGCTTTTTCCAGGGCGGCCCGGGCGCGCTCCAGAGCGGCCTGGAGTTCCAGCATCTTGCTTTCATGCGTACGAATGCTTTCCTCGATGCGGGCAATGCTGATGGACTGGCGGGCGGCATTCTGTCTGGCGGTGTCCAGGGCCGACTGGGAGCCGACCTGTTTCTTCTTCAAGTCCAGCAGGCGCGCCACTTCCGCCTGAACCAGCTTGTACAGGCGGCGCTCGCTCGGCAGGGTTTCCAGATCCGCCTGATGCCGTGACTCCTGCACCGCAATCGCCGCCTGGGCCTGGGCAACATCCGCCTGGCGCTGGATCAGATCCAGCTTCGCATCCTGGTCATCCAGTTCCACCAGCAGATCCCCCGCCCCCACCTGGCTGCCCTCGATCACATGCACCTGTTTTACATCCGCAGTGAGGGCGGCGGTGAGCACCGAATAGCGCAAGGCGTCCACTGCGCCATAGAGCATGATATTGGTAGGCCATTCCCCGGTTTTCACCGGCACTGCGGCTACCGGCCAGGCTTTTTCCTGGATCTCCACATCCTTGCTGTGGGGCTTGGTGGCCTTGAGCGCCAGGAACACAGCAATCGCCAGCGCGATGATGAGCAGGGGAACGAGCAGTCTACGCAGTCTATTCACGGGGTTGCTATTCCGTTATCCGGTTGAAACGCCATACAATCCATGCGCCCAGCAGGGCCACGGCAGAAGCCATAGTATAAGCGAAAGCAGCCCCCCACTGTTCCCACAAAAAACCACTGGTAAATGCACCCACGGCGCCACCCGCGCCAAAGCTGAGACTGCTGTACAGCGCCTGGCCCCGTCCCTGGTGGCGACCACGGAAATAACCATGCACCATATGGATCGCCGCGGCATGAAAGCTGCCAAAGCTCGCCGCATGCAACAGTTGGGAAAACACCAGCAACGCCAGTACATCGGGAAAATACCCGATCAGCAGCCAGCGCAAGGCAGCCAGCACCAGGCTTGCCTGCAAAATCAAGGCGGCGGAATAACGATGCATGAGCCGGTGCATGAAAACGAACAGCAACACCTCCGCCAGTACGCCGATGCTCCACAGAATGCCGATACTGCTCTTGCTGTAGCCGAAATCCTGCAGATAAATGGAGTAGAAGGCATAGTACGGGCCATGACTCATTTGCATGAGAAATACAGCGGCAAAAAACGCCATGATTCTGGGTGTTTTCAGCACCGCCAGGATCGGCGGCTGCGCCTCGGTGGAGATGATGCCCGGCTTGTCCCTCACCAGCAGACTGGACAGGAAGATGCCGGCAAGCACCGTCAGCAAGGCGGTGAGCACCACCCCGGCGCCATGCCTGTCCACCAGATATCCCACCAGCACCACGGTGACGATAAAGCCCACCGAACCCCACAGGCGCAGGCGGGAATAACGCTCCACCGCTTTTCCCAGGTAATTGAAAGTCACCGCCTCGAACTGGGGCAGGGAAGCATTCCAGAAAAAGCTGTACAGAACCATGATCAGGGCGATTTCGGCAAAGCCCGTGGCCGCGGGCATGGCCAGAAACGCCAGCAACGCCAGCAGGGAAGCGAGACGCACGATGAGCATGCGCTGCCCCAGGTGATCCCCCAGCCAGCCCCAGACATTGGGCGCAACGATCTTGGTGGCCATGAGAATGGACATGAGGGAGCCGATGGCGAAAGGGTCGAACCCCAGGGACTGCAGGTACAGCCCCCAGTAGGGCATCAGCGTGCCTAGGGCGGCAAAATAGAAGAAATAGAAGGCAGACAGCCGCCAGTAAGGCATCTATGCCCTCGGGGGAATAATACTCACCGGCGGTTGCACATCCCCGTTCTGGGCGCGTTGGCGCAGGGCATGATCCAGCAGGACGATTGCCAGCATGGCCTCGGCTATGGGCACGGCCCGGATTCCCACACAGGGATCATGACGGCCCTTGGTAATGATCTCCGCGGCCTCGCCGCTGGTATCGACGGTTTTTCCGCCAAGACGGATGCTGGAGGTGGGCTTGAAGGCAACCCTGGCCACGATGTCCTGACCCGATGAAATCCCCCCGAGAATGCCCCCGGCCTGATTGCCGAGAAAACCCTTGGGGGTCATCTCGTCCCGGTGCTGCGTACCTTTTTGACTGACGGCGGCAAAGCCGGCGCCGATTTCCACGCCCTTGGCGGCATTGATGCCCATCAGAGCATGGGCGATATCCGCATCCAGGCGGTCGAATACCGGCTCCCCCCAGCCAGGCGGCACGCCCCGGGCCACCACGGTCACTTCCGCACCCACGGAATTGCCTTCCTTGCGCAAGGCGTCCATATAGGCTTCCAGCAACACTACCTGCTCTGCATCCGGCCAGAAGAACGGGTTGTCTTCCACGCCGTCCCAGGAGAAGCCGGCAGGCCGGTTCTCGCCCAATGCGGACAAATAGCCCCGTACCTCGACGCCATAACGCTGACGAAGGTATTTCTTTGCAATGGCGCCGGCGGCAACGCGCATCGCTGTTTCCCGCGCCGAGGAACGGCCGCCGCCACGGTAATCGCGGATGCCGTATTTCTGCAAATAGGTATAGTCCGCATGCCCGGGGCGAAAGCTGGCGGCGATGTCCGAATAGTCCTGGGAGCGTTGGTCCGTATTTCGTATCAGCAGACCAATGGGGGTACCCGTGGTTTTTCCTTCAAACACGCCTGAAAGAATTTGTACCTCGTCCATTTCCCGACGCTGGGTGGTATGGCGGGTTTTTCCCGGCCGGCGACGCTCCAGGTCGGGCTGGATATCCGCCTCGCTCAGGGCCATGCCGGGCGGGCAGCCATCCACGATACAGCCGATGGCCGGACCATGGCTTTCTCCAAAGCTGGTGACGGTAAAAAGCTTGCCGATGCTGTTTCCCGACATTATTCGCCCGCCAGCAGGGCGTTGATCTTTTCCATGTCCTGCACTTCCAGTATTCCCGCCGCCTGGCGCAGGCGCAGCATATTGACCAGATAGACATAGCGCGCCCTGGCGTGATCTCTTTGCGCACGGTAATAGTCCCGCTGGGAATTCAACACATCCACCAGGGTCCGCGTGCCGACCTCGAAGCCGGCGGTAGTCGCTTCCAGGGCGCTCCTGGTGGAAACAATGGCCGCCTCCAATGCCTTTACCGCGCTGATGCTGGATTGCACGCCACGATAGGCATTGCGCACCGCCCGGTCGGTATTCCGCCGCGCCTGATCCAGGCGCTCCTGGGCGGCAATCAGATCCGCGCGGGCCTGGCGGGTAGCCGCGGTAATACCGCCGCCGGCATACAGGGGCACGTTCAGCTGCAAGCCGATGTTGCCGCTGTCCACGTCAAAACGGTTTTCCTGGTTGGTCTGATAAGTGCCATAACGGCCCACCAGATCAAGACTGGGATAGTGCCCGGAATTCTGCACCTCGATTTCCCGCTGGGCGATTTGCGTCGCATCGGAAGCAGCTTTTACCGCCGGGTTGTTCTCCAGACCAAAGGCGCTCCATTCATCAATGGCCGCAGGCACCGGCGGCTCCAGCGCCAGCTTCCCCTTCAGTTCGGTCAGGCTTTCCGGACGCATGCCGAGAATCTGCCGCAAGTCTTCCCAAGCGTTGTCGAGCTCGTTCTGCGCCACGATCTCATCCGTCACCGCCTGGTCATAGCGGGCCTGGGCTTCATGTACGCCGGTAATGGCGATCAGCCCTACTTCAAAGCGCTGCTTGGCCTGCTCCAGCTGCCGGGCAATGGCTTTCTTGTCCGCCTGCACAAAGGTCACACCTTCCTGGGCGGACAGGATGTTGAAATAGGCGGTGGCCACCCGCAGCATCAGATCCTGTTCCTTGGTGCGATACTCGGCATCCGCCAGCTCCAGCTGCCAGTCCGCCTGCTCCAGGCGGAGCAAGCGGTCACGGCGGTACAAGGGCTGAAGCAAATTGATGCCCAGACTGCTGCTGCTGTAATTTTCCCGGCCCGTGGGCTGGGTATCACTGCTGTTGTAGTTGGCGTCGCCGCTAATGCTGACATTGGGCAGCAACTGCGACAGCGCCAGGGGGCGGGATTCACGACGGGATTCGCGAATCGCCGCCGCTTCCCGGAGCACCGGGTCTTTTTCCACCGCCATATTGTAGATCTGCATCAAATCTTCGGCCACGGCAATCTGGGAAACAAGGGCCAACAGGGAAGCAATCAAGGTTTTTTTCATTTTGTATTTTCCGCTTTCTCAGAAATCATTGGGCCGACCAGCAATTGCGGATCCAGCCGTTTGCCGCGCAGATTCATGCGCCAGTCCAGGTGCGGGCCGGTGACCCTGCCGCTGGCGCCCATTTCCGCCACGATTTGTCCTTTCTCCACCTTCTGCCCCTCCTTGACCAGTATCTTGTGCAAATGCAGAAAAGTAGATGATAACCCATGTCCGTGATCCATGATCAAAGTGGCTCCGGAATAAAACATATCCGGATGAGCCAGGGTAACAATGCCGTCCGCCGGCGCACGCACGGGTTTTCCCACTGGTCCGGCGATATCCACACCATAGTGGGGCCATTTGGGCTTGCCGTTCAAAATCCGCTGGCTGCCATACACTCCGCTTATTCTACCCTGGGCAGGCCAGGCGAAGCCTTGCAAAAAGTCAATACGCTGGTCTCGTCGGGCCCGGGCTTTCTTGACCGCCTCCCGATCCGCCTTGATGCGCTGCTGGTCCTCCTTGCGCGGCGTCACCTTTCTCTCCGGCAGGCCGTCGATGCGCTGGATGCGGTAGTTGCGCTGGGCAACCTGCAGTTTTCTCACCTCCTTGTTCCCGTCCGGCAGGACAATCACCAGCTCCGACTGCTCCGGGGCATCACGGTTGAAACCGATGAGAAAGTCTCCCCGGGGAGAGACAAGCACCGGCTCCCCATCATGGACCACCCGGGCGCCAGGCATGGTTTTGCCGAACACCAGCCCGCCCTGGACGAATTGTCCCTGTAGCTCAACAGGCGCCGCACTGGCCAATGTACTGAATAACAGCAATAACAAAGGGAATATACGCATGACAATGGATGACCACTTCTGGGAGATGCATGCATTTTAGCAAAAGTTGATAGAATCACCCGATGAATCCACCCTCCGGCAATCCTGCTGTGCGATCCACCCCCTATTCCTGGGGTGAAATGATACGCATGGTGCTTTCCCACCGCCGGGAGCTGATCACCGCCAACGTCATTGCCGTCCTCGGCACCCTGGCTTCCGTGCCCGTCCCCCTGCTCATGCCCCTGCTGGTGGACGAGGTGTTGCTGAATCAGCCGGGCGCCCTGGTGAACTGGAGCCACAGGTTGTTTCCGGAAAGCTGGCAGGGACCGGTTCTGTATATCCTTGCAGTGCTGTTTTTGACTCTTGTGCTGCGTTTTCTGGCCCTCGTTTTCGGCGTCTGGCAGGTACGGGAGTTCACGCGTATTTCCAAGGACGTCATTTTCCGTATCCGCCGGGATCTGCTGCATCGTCTGCAACATTTTTCCATGGCCGAATACGAGGTGCTGGGCAGCAGTACGGTCGCCTCTCATCTGGTAACGGATCTGGATGTGGTCGACCAGTTCGTCAGCAATTCCACCAGCAAGTTCATCGTCGCCCTGCTCACGGTGGTCGGCACCGCCGTGGTGCTGTTGTGGATGCACTGGCAACTGGCGCTGTTCATTCTGCTGCTGAATCCCCTGGTGGTATATGTGACCACCCTTTTCGGACGCAAGGTCAAGGAGCTGAAAGGCCGGGAAAACCGCGCCTATCAGGCATTCCAGGAAGCCCTGGCGGAAACCCTGGACGCCATCGAGCAGATCCGCGCCAGCAACCGTGAGCGGCACTATATTCTACGCATCATCGACAAGGCGGACCGCATCCGCAGCAGTTCCGCCAGTTATGCGTGGAAAAGCGATGCAGCGACGCGCATGTCTTTTCTGGTGTTTCTGTTTGGATTCGATATCTTTCGCACCGTAAGCATGTTCATGGTGCTGTATTCCGATTTGAGCATCGGACAGATGCTGGCGGTCTTCGCCTATCTGTGGTTCATGATGGGGCCGGTGCAGGAGCTGCTGAACATCCAGTACGCCTATCACGCCGCCCGCGCCGCCCTGGGGCGCATCAACGAGCTGGTGGACGTCAAACTGGAACCGCGTTTCCCGCACAACAAGAATCCCTTTGCCGGCCGCAAGACCGTATCCATACAAATGCAAAATATCTGTTTCGCCTATGGCGACGGCCCGCCAATCCTCCAGGACGTGAACCTCAACATCAAGGCCGGGGAGAAAGTCGCCCTGGTGGGCGCCAGTGGCGGCGGCAAGAGCACCTTGGTAAAAATCCTGCTGGGCCTGTATCTGCCCCGCAGCGGTTGCATCTGCTTCGAGCATGTACCGGTCACGGAAATCGGGCTGGATGTGGTGCGTGACAACGTGGCCACGGTGCTGCAACACCCTGCCCTACTCAACGACAGTGTGCGCATGAACATTACCCTGGGGGCGGATATTGCCGATGAGGCGATCTGGCAGGCGCTGGAAATCGCCCAACTGAAAACCGTTGTCGAAAAGCTGCCGCAGCAACTGGAAACCCGCATCGGACGGGATGGCGTGCGGCTGTCCGGGGGACAGCGCCAACGCCTGGCGGTAGCGCGCATGATTCTGAGCGAACCCGAGGTAGTGATTCTGGACGAGGCCACGTCCTCTCTGGACACGGATACCGAGGCCCGCCTGCACCGAAAACTAGCGGATTTTCTGCAACACCGCACCACCTTGATCATCGCCCACCGCCTGAGCGCGGTAAAGCAGGCAGACCGGGTGCTGGTGTTCGAGGGCGGGCGCATCGTGGAACAGGGGCGGCATGACGAACTGATCCAGGAAAACGGCCTGTACGCCAGCTTGTACGGCAAACAAGAAGAAAGCCCCTGATCCGGGAGGAGCAGGGGCTTCCGCAATCAAAGAGCCCGATGGACTCCTAGGGCGTTACCAATCCCATTTAGTCAAACGGCTTGGAACGGGGCGTCTTGTCCGTTGAAGGAGGAAGAATCGGCATCAGGAAAGTAGGTTGCTCTCCTGTCAGCGTCTTGAGGAATGCCACGATCTTCGCATTCTCCTCCTTGGTGAACTTCTTGCCCAGCTGCAAACGTCCCATGACGTCCACGGCTTCAGTCAGGGTTTCTGCTTCACCATCATGGAAGTAGGGATAGGTCAGCTCCACATTACGCAGTGTAGGCACCTTGAACTTGAACCTGTCTGCATCTTTTCCGGTAACCGCAGCCAGACCTTCCGCCTTATTACTGGTTTTATAGGGTTCGACCACGCCCATTTTCTGGAACGAGTTGCCGCCAACCGCTGGACCATTGTGACAACTGGTGCAACCACTGCTCTTGAACAGCTCATAGCCGGCCAGTTCTTCCTCGGTCAGGGCGTCTTTCTTGCCCAGCAGCCACTGGTCGAAACGGGAGTTTGGCGTCACCAGGGTTTTTTCAAACTCGGCGATGGCCTGGGTGACCTTATCGATATCGATCTTGTCGCTGCCGAAAACAAGCTGGAATTCCCGCACATAGCCCGGAATGGATTGCAGCACTTCCACAGCCAGCGTGTGATTGGAAGCCATTTCACCAGGGTTGGCGATGGGGCCGCCTGCCTGTTCCTTGAGATCCTTGGCCCTGCCGTCCCAGAACTGGGCCAGGTTCAGGCTGGAATTGAGCACCGTGGGCGCATTGATCGGCCCCTGGGCCCACTTGTGTCCAATGGAGGTTTTCAGATTGTCGGTGCCGCCCATGCTCAGGTTGTGGCAGGAGTTACAGGAAATGAATCCTGAAATGGACAATCTGGGGTCAAAGTACAGTTTTTTACCCAGCTCGACCTGGGCAAGATTAATATTTTGTACAGGCTTGATCACCTGAATGGGTTCTGCGGCAATCGAGGCGGAAACCAGCCCCAGACTCGCCACCATTGCTAAAACAACACTTCCGTTTTTCATCGTATCTATCACCTAGAAAATACTGCAGAGCATCAACGCTCATCTACATACCATAAAGATGGGAATCGCCAGAACCCGCAAACTCCTCGCCGCTTCTGGCGTTTGTCCCACCGCCTCAGTGCCAATACCTTACGATCAGCGCCGGTAATTATAGAATTAGTCTAAATCCAAATGTGTTGACGCCGGTCAATCAAGGCGCAAATTTTTTGAAAAAATAAACGGGGAAATAAATGGACAGAAAAAACCGGTTCTGCTACGAACGGCTGTTGCGGACCCGCACCACGACATCGATGC
Organism: Sedimenticola sp.; assembly: GCA_027068795.1. GTDB lineage: Bacteria > Pseudomonadota > Gammaproteobacteria > Chromatiales > Chromatiaceae > Thiolapillus. The sequence continues at coordinate 20,171 of JAMOMB010000231.1, forward strand.
CCTCGAGCACCAGGCCTTCTGGCATATTCCTGGAAATATAATGGGTCACATCCTGGTCATCCATGTCAATGAGGCTGCCTGCATCCACATTGTAGAGATGATAGTGGGAAGAAGTATTCGAGTCATAGAAGGTGCGGGAAGCATCCACGAATATCTCGCGCACCAGGCCTTTTTGCGCAAACAGATTGAGCGTGTTGTACACCGTTGCGCGGGAAACCCGTTTTGCAGACTTGCTCACCTCCTCAAACACCTGATCCGCCGTAAGGTGCTGGTGGCGCGAAAACAGCATTTCCGCAATGGCCTGGCGCTGCGGCGTGGCGTAAACGCCAACGCTGGCCAAATACTGCCGAATTTCTTCCGCTCGATTGTTTGCTAATACAGAACTCATGAAAAACCCTACTACACCGGACGAACGCCCAGATTATCCACCCAGCCACTTGCCTGCATCATCCCTTGCTGCCATTTGTGACGCAAGTATACTCTGTCGTAAGGTTTTTTTGAATACCGGCGGGTTTCTCCCCGTATAAAACCATTCAATATTCCCCCTTTTCAGCAGCCGGGATGAAGGGATCCCGTTCGCCCTGCTTGCGTTTTCAGCGAAAAGCCATCTCTGGTTTCAACAATTCCAGGCCCTGCAAATACTAGGGAATCCAATAGGTTCTGCTGCACTGAAAAACCCCGCAAACAGCCTTTGTGGATGGCAAATTATTTGGGGTGCCCTTGAGCCAATTCTGCGCATTGATATTGCAGACAAGCGCACAGTGGGGTAATTTGCAGCCTGCAATCAAACTACCCGCCTCCTGTTCATGCGACAATTTCCGATATGAGTAGAAAAAAGCCCGAAAATCTCAGTTTTGAAGAAGCCCTGAGCGAACTGGAAACCCTGGTGGATCACCTGGAGC
>JAMOMB010000232.1 GCA_027068795.1 Sedimenticola sp.
GTGGGCATCAGCGCGGACAGCTGTATCAGTCACGGGGATTTCCGTGACAAATACGGGCTGACCATCGAGCTGGTGGCGGATACGGACAATGAAGCCTGTGAGGCCTATGGCGTCATGCAGGTCAAATCCAAAAATGGAGTGGAGCGCCGGGGCATTCAGCGTTCGACTTTCGTGATCGACAAGAACGGGGTGATCCGGCATGCCCTGTATGGGGTTGCCCCGAAAGACCATGCCAGGGATGTGTTGGCGCTGATAAAAGAGCTGTAAGACTATCCGGCGTTGCGGGCTGGTTTTTTTCTGCTGCCTTTATGGTGCTTGCGGCCCCGCTTGTTGTTTTTCCCCTTGGGCGGTTTCTTGTCCGCTGGACGTAACGCCATCTTGCGTCCGGCGACCCGCGCCTTCTGCAGGATTTCCATGACTTCCCTTGGCATGCCTTCCGGCAGATCCACGGTAGTGAAGTCATCGTGAATCTCGATGGCGCCGATGTAGCAGCTTTCGATGCCGGCTTCGTTGGCAATGGCGCCGACGATGTTGCCGGGCTTCACATCATGATTGTAACCGGCATCAATGATGAAACGCTCCATTTCCAGATCGGGAAATTCTTTTAGTGGCAGGGCCTTGGGGGAGAATCCGCTTTTGCGGGCGCCGGCCTTGCCGGTGTCTTCTCCGCGCACTTTCTGCGTTTTCGGTTTTCTGGGCGGATCCTTGATCAACAACGGGTCGCTGCCCTGGGCCAACAGCGCCAGGGCCGAGGCGACCTGCATGGGATCCAGGTCATTCTCCTTGCGGAGTCCTTCGAGAATATCTTCGTAGATGCCCAGGTCCTCGGTAGCCAGGGTGTCGAGAATGCGCTGCTTGAATTTCGCCACGCGCTTGTCGTTGATGTCCGAGGTGCTGGGCATGTGCATCTGTTCGATGGGATGGCTGGTGGCCTTTTCGATGGCGCGCAGCAGACGCCTTTCCTTGGGCGCCACGAACAGGATGGCTTCCCCCTTGCGTCCGGCGCGCCCGGTGCGCCCGATACGATGCACATAGGATTCCGTGTCATAGGGAATGTCATAGTTGAGCACATGGCTGATGCGCTCTACATCCAGCCCCCGGGCAGCCACGTCGGTTGCGACCAGGATATCGAGCTTGCCGTTTTTCAGGCGCTCCACGGTTTTTTCCCGTTGGTTTTGCGCTATGTCGCCGTTGAGCGCCTCCGCGGCATAGCCCCGGGCGGACAGTTTGTCGGCCAGCTCCACGGTGGCGATACGGGTGCGCACGAAGATCAGCATGGCGTCGAAGTTTTCCACCTCCAGCAGTCTGGTCAGGGCGTCCAGCTTGTGCAGGCCGCTTACCAGCCAGTAGCGCTGGTGAATGGTGGTTGCGGTGCTGGTTTTCGATTTGATGCGTACTTCGATTGGCTGGCGCAAATGCTTGTGCGCCACCTTGCGGATCACATCCGGCATGGTGGCGGAGAACAGGGCGGTCTGGCGTTCCTCCGGGGCCTGTTCCAGAATCCATTCCACATCGTCGATGAATCCCATGCGCAGCATTTCGTCGGCTTCGTCCAGCACCAGTGTTTTCAACCCGTCCAGCTGCAGGGTGTTGCGCCGCAGATGATCCATCACCCGCCCCGGCGTGCCGACCACCACATGCACGCCGCGCTTGAGCAGGCGCAACTGCTGGCTGAAGGCCTGGCCGCCATAGATGGGCAGCACATGGAATCCCTTCATGTGGTGGGCGTAGGTCTGGAATGCCTCCGCCACCTGAATGGCCAGCTCCCGGGTGGGGGTCAGCACCAGCACCTGGGGCTTTTGCTGCTTGATGTCGATTTTTGCCAGCAGGGGCAGGGCGAAGGCGCCGGTTTTTCCGGTTCCTGTCTGCGCCTGCCCCAGCAGGTCTTTCCCTTCCCGCAGCAGTGGGATGCACTGTTCCTGGATCGGGGAGGGGGTTTCGTAGCCGATGTCGGCCAGCGCCCTGCGTAATACGGGGGGCAGTCCCAGTTCCTCGAAGGAAAGGGGATGGTCAGATGTGGACATGTGGTGCCTGCGGAGGGAAAAGGAAATGCTGTATTGCGGCTTGCAGTATAACAGATATTGCCGGCCCGATTTCTCCAACAGAAAGCGCAGCGCCACATGGCGGTGGATTTGCTAGGATAAAAGGCCGGCTTACCGTTTTGGGTCGATTATGTCCTTGCGCACACGAATCCTGCTGTTTCTGTTCGGCTTTGCCTTGCTGCCGCTGTTGGCGGCGGTGGTGATCAACCTGCCCCTGGTGCTGGATCGTGTGGAATTGTTCTACCGCCAGGCATTTTTGCAGAACCTGCGTGCGGATTTTTCGGATCTGGACACCCATCTGGCGAGCCGGGATGAAATGATACGCCTGCTGGCGAAGCTGCCCGAGCCTGGTGTGGTTCTGGGGGAGCAGCAGGGGGATGAGGCCGGGATGGATCTGGCGCGCCAAAAGTATACGGAATGGATCAACCGTATTCTGAGTGATCAGCTGGATATCGTAGATATACTTTTTCTCGATCACGATGGCATGGCGCGCTTCTGGCTGTCTCGCAGTACGGAAACCCGCCTGTGGGAGCCAACCATGGTTCCGCCTCATTTGCCTTCCGCCGACTCCATTGACGTGGTCATGCAGGCCGCCACGCCCGCGGTGTTGCTGACGCCGGTAGTGGTGAATGAAGACGCCAGTGATCTTTCCCGCGCCATGACCTTGCAATTGCTCAGTCCTTTGGGGCCGGGTGAAGGCAAGCCCACCTATGGGGTGGTGGTGATGACCGTGGACATCGGCGGCCTGGTGCGCCGGGATCCGGGAACCTTATGGGTGCATGATGACGGACGGTATCTGTCTGCCCCGGGCATTGCGCCCCACGCAAAAAACGCCTTTGAGGAATTTCCGGGGTTGGAAGAGTCGTTCTCCCAGCGGAAATTGTTCATGTGGGAAGGAGATGACGGAAAAACCGTTATCTGGGTTCCCTTGCTGAGAACGGAGAATGACCGGCCCCTGTGGGTGGGGCGGTATGTCCAGGACAAACCCCTGCGTGATCTCAGGGATGCTTTGATTCTGCGGGTGTTGGCGATCATTTTCGTGCTGGTGTTGGTGATCGGGGTGTTCGCCCGCTTGGTTGCGGCGCGCCTGGAGCGCTATGGTGCAGAGCTGTTCAAGGGCATTCAGCGGGTGGTGGGAAAATCCGAAGCGGTGCAGTTTCGCTGGCGCGGCAGCCCGGAGCTGCAACAGCTGGGCGAGAATCTTTCCATGCTCTCCCAGACCCATGCGCAAAACCTGCAGGAGCTGCAAGGGCACACGCGGGCGCTGGAGGAATCCAACCGCTACAAATCCGAGTTTCTCTCCAATGTGAGCCATGAATTGCGCACGCCGCTCAACTCCATCTTGCTGCTCTCGAAATTGCTGGTGAAGGAAGACCAGGGACTGAACGAGGAGCAGCGCCAGCAACTGCGCGTCATTCATGAAGCAAGCGTTGATCTGCGGGGGTTGATCGACAACATTCTGGATTTGTCCCGTATCGAGGCGGGACGTTTGCTGCCCAATGTGGAGGAAACGGATTTGCATGCCCTGCTGGAAGAGCTGGCGAGCCTCATGCGCCCCCAGTTTGCGGAAAAGGGATTGCAACTGGAACTGGACATTGCCGATGTCGCACCGGCGCGGATTCACACGGATCCGGACAAGCTGAAGCAAATTTTGAAAAACTTCCTCTCCAATGCCTTGAAATTCACCATGCAGGGAAAAGTCATATTGGGACTGGCGGCCGCACATGAACCCTTTGCAGTGTGTCTTTGGGTAAGGGATACGGGCATTGGCATTCCCGAGGAAAAGCAGAAACTGATTTTTGAAGCCTTCAAGCAGGCCGACGGCTCCACCCGCCGTCGCTATGGAGGAACCGGCCTGGGTCTGAGTATCAGCCGTGAACTGGCTTTGATTCTGTGCGGGGAAATCCGGGTCGAGAGCCGGCCGGGGGCGGGTGCGCAGTTTTCCCTGCGACTGCCTGCGGAATGTGGAGAAATGCCCCGGCCCAAGACCATGCTCCCGGAAGGTGGAAATACATCCGCGCCGGATACCGCGCTTCAGCCAGCGCCTGTTGCGGATTACTCTGGACGCAAGGCGTTGTTGGTGGAGCAGGATCTCCATGTGCTGCTGAAATTCAGCAAGATCCTGGAATCCTGGAATATCCGGGTGCTGGCGGCAGGGGATGAAGAAGAAGTGCTGGAAACCCTGGAAGATGAAACCGATATTGATATAGTACTGGCAGGGGAGCGTGCAATGGACTGGCGTCGTCTGTCGGAAATCGTCAGCGGCAATACCGCCCGGCCCGTATTGGTCGTAGGGCTTTCCGGCGATCCCCAGGCGGAGGGGGCGGATCTGGTGTTGCCGCCGGAAATCAATGCCCATACCCTGAATGCCATTTTGCAACAACGGTTTTCATCATGAACAATAGGAATCATCGTTATGCCGGTTTCAAGCTGCTGGTCGTTGATGACAACCAGCACAACCTGTTTACCTTGCGTTCCCTGGTCAGCAGGCATATGGATGTGGAGATGCTGGAAGCCGAGAGCGGCAAGGAGGCCCTGGAACTGGCTCGCGCCAACCCGGATATCGACCTGATCATCCTGGATGTGCAAATGCCGGAAATGGACGGCTTCGAAACGGCGCGAATGCTGAAGCTCTACAAGAAGACCAGCGAGATCCCGGTGATTTTCCTTACCGCTGCATTCAAGACCGAAGAGTTTCAGCAAAAAGGTTATGATGTGGGAGCAGCGGATTATTTGCTCAAGCCTATCGACGACAACCAGTTGCTGAACAAGATCAGCACCTATTTTCGCCTTATCGAAAAAGAGCGTGAGCTCAACCGGATGCTGGAGCAGAAGGTGGCGGAGCGCACCAGAGAGCTGTATCAGGCCAACCAGCACCTGGAGAACATTCTGCGTTACATGGGGGAAGCGCTGCTGGTGCTTACTCCCCAGGGCAACATCAGGCAGGTCAATCCCGCCGCCTGTGAAATGCTCGGCTATGATGCGCAGGAGCTGGAAGGCATGAGTATCGGCGATGTGTTCGAAGAGCAGGGCAGGGAACAGGCCAATGCCTTCATGGGCATGTGGCTGGAGGCCCTGATTCGCGCTGGCGCCTTGCGCGAGATCGAAGCCGCCTTTATCGCCAAGGATGGCAGACGTGTTCCCATCCTGTTTTCGCGCACGGCGATTGTCGATCAGCAGGGAGAGATTGACGAGATCATCTGTATCGCCAAGAATATGTCCGGCTATTGTCGCGTGGACGAGGCCGAATCCATGAACCCAGAAAGTGAAATCGCATGAACAAGCCAACTGTTTCCGGCATTCCCGCAGATGAAGATCCCACCATGACGGCCAATGCGTTGAAGGCCATGGCTCACCCCCTGCGCTGGAAAATCCTTTGCACCCTGGGTGAGACGGAGCTGTCCGTGGGGGAGATCGTCTCCCGTACCGGCACTTCCCAGAGCAATATTTCCCAGCACCTCGAACAACTGCGCAACAAGAATATCGTCACTTCCCGCAAGGAAGCGAACCGGATCTATTACCGGATCCGCAATGGCAAGCTGCTGGAGCTCATTGGCACCATGCGCGAGGTGCTGTGCCCGGTCAATCTGGATGATCGCTATGACCGCTGAAGAGGCTTTGTTCGCCTAATCAGCCGCCGGTCAGCTTTCCTGCGATGCGAAAACCGGCGATATAGGTGCCGGCGGCGGAACCTATGGTGCTGAACAGGAATACCAGTAGCGTGCGCGACACGCGGTTTTTCCACCAGCCCGTCCAGTGCGTCGTGTCATGACGCAGCCGTTCAAAATCTTTTACCGTGGGTTTGCGCAGCCATAGCTCCGCAGCGGCTGTTACCATGCCGGCGCCTATGGTCGGATTCAGTGAGGTGATAGGCGCGGCGATGAAGGCGGTGATCACGGTAAGTGGGTGGGCGCCCGCCAGCGCCGCGCCCGCCGCAGACAAACTGCCGTTGATCAATACCCAACTCCAGACCAGTTGCCATCCCAACTCCGGGCTGCGGTAAAAACCGATGCCGAAGCCAAGGAATACCAGGGCCACGATGATCCAGGGTACAATCTTCGGCCAGCGGGAAGGTTCTGGCAGTCTGTCCAGTTCCTCCACGCACGCGGCCGGATCCGCAATGCCCTGGCGCAGCTTGTTGCTGATGCCCTTGAGATGTCCCGCCCCCACCACGGCGAGAATGTCTTCATGGCCTTTTTCCTCGATTTCCTGGGTGAGCCTGGCGGCCATATAGGTGTCGCGCTCGTCGATCAGGGGGATATACAGGTCTTCCCTGTCGTGGGCGAACTCGGCGAAGGTGGTCTCCAGCATGTCGCCTTCCTTGAGTTTCTCGATTTCTTCCTCTTCCACTTCTTCGCGGGAGATCAGCGACAGCAGCAATCCCGTGAACAGGGTCCAGCGCTTCCACCAGGGGAGATTGCCGGCGGTGCGCTTCAGGGTGACGCCTATCTCCCGGTCGATGAGCAGCACCGGCAGATGATGCTTTTGCGCCAACTCGATGGCTTTTCGCTGTTCCGCGCCGGGTTCGATGCCGAATTGTTCCGCGATGCGCTGCTGATAGGCCCCCATGGCCAGATTGGCGATGACCATGGAAGCCTTGCCGCTGCGGAATACTTCCATGAGATTCATCTTCGCCAGGGAGTCGGGTGAGAGGATGGCGTTGTAACGGCTGGGGCACAATTCCACTGCAACGGCGTCATAGGCATTGCTTTCAATCAGTTGCTCCACCATTTCGGCGCTGGTTCGGGAAACATGCGCCGTGCCCAGCAAGGTGAGTTTGCTGCCTTCGATGCTGAGTTCTTCGATGGGTTCCTGGGAATGAGTATCCGGCATGATTTGTTTGTTTGCATTACAGGGGTGGGCTGGGATAATACCAGCAGAATCACTCAGGATGGAGTTCGGCGCGTGAAAAAAGTTTCCATACAAACACTTGTCCTGCTTGCAATGCTGTCGTTGGCGCTGCTTGCCAGTGGATGCGGGACGATAGAGAAAGCGAGCCAAAACCAGAAAATGCATGAGCGCCTGAAAGCCTATGCCCATGAAGTGCGCTGGGGCGCGTTGGAGGCCTTGCCCGCCTATTTGCGGCCGGCCATGGTGGCGGAGCAGAAGGCCATTGCCAAGGATCCCGGCAATATTCGCGTAACCGAATATGAAGTGGTGGTGCCGCCGGCCCCGGCGGGTGAGAACAAGATCGTGCAAACGGCCCGCATCGACTACCTGTTTCGCGACCGCCAGGTGGTGCGCAGCATCGTGGACCAGCAGTCCTGGGAATATGAACCGGAAACCAAGCAGTGGTTTCGCGCCAATGCCATTCCCGCCTTCGAATAATGGCGTGAGCCGCCTTTCCCTGTTTTGACGGAGAAAACTGTCCGCATGAAATACCAGGATCTTAGAGACTTTCTATCTCAGTTGGAGCAACAGGGCGAACTGCGGCGCATACAGGCGGAAATAGATCCCGTACTGGAAATGACGGAGATCAGCGACCGGGTGTTGCGCGCCGGCGGCCCGGCCCTGTTGTTCGAGAACCCCCGCGGCCATGATGCGCCGGTGCTCACCAATCTCTTTGGCACCACCAAACGGGTCGCCATGGGCATGGGAGAAGAATCGGTGACGGCGTTGCGCGAGGTGGGAAAGCTGCTGGCCACCCTCAAGGAACCGGATCCCCCAAAAGGCATGAAGGATGCCTGGGAAAAGCTCCCCCTGTACCGCAAGGTGCTGGACATGGCGCCCAGGGAGCGCAAGTCCGCGCCCTGCCAGGAAGTCATCATTGCCGGCGAGGACGTGGACTTGTCCCGCATTCCCATCCAGACCTGCTGGCCGGGCGATGCCGGTCCCTTGATTACCTGGGGACTGGTGATTACCCGGGGGCCGGAAAAGCCGCGTCAGAATTTGGGTATCTATCGCATGCAGGTGATAGGCCGTAATCGGGTCATCATGCGCTGGCTGGCGCATCGTGGCGGCGCCCTGGATTTCCGCGAGTGGCAGCAGGCCCGTCCCGGAGAGGCCTTTCCCGTATCCGTGGCCCTGGGCGCCGATCCGGCAACCATTCTCGCAGCGGTGACGCCGGTTCCCGATACCCTGTCGGAATACGCCTTCGCCGGCCTGCTGCGGGGTTCCCGCACGGAAGTAACCAAAAGCCTGGGAAACGACTTGCAGGTGCCCGCGTCCGCGGAATATGTACTGGAGGGAGTGATCCATGCGGATGACATGGCCCCGGAGGGGCCGTTCGGCGATCATACGGGTTACTATAACGAGGTGGACGATTTTCCCGTGTTCACCATCGAACGGATTACCCATCGTCCCGACCCCATCTATCACAGCACCTATACCGGCCGGCCGCCGGACGAGCCGGCGATTCTCGGTGTGGCATTGAATGAAGTGTTCGTTCCCATTCTGCAAAAACAATTTCCGGAGATCATCGATTTCTATTTGCCGCCGGAAGGCTGTTCCTACCGTATGGCGGTGGTGAGCATGAAGAAACAGTATCCCGGCCATGCCAAGCGGGTGATGTTCGGAGTCTGGTCTTTTCTGCGGCAGTTCATGTACACCAAGTTTGTGATTGTCACGGACGATGACATCAATGCACGGGACTGGAACGACGTGATCTGGGCCATGACCACGCGCATGGATCCGGCCCGGGACACGACCCTGGTGGAGAATACGCCCATCGACTATCTGGATTTCGCTTCGCCGGTTTCCGGTCTGGGCTCGAAGATCGGCTTCGACGCCACCAACAAATGGCCGGGGGAAACCAGCCGTGAATGGGGCAGCCCCATTGTCATGGACGAAGCGGTCCGCGCAAGAATCGATGCGCTTTGGGACGAGCTGGGGCTGGACGGCGTCTGAGTGCCTGCGGCCGGGGATACGTTTGCCGTCGCCTGATTCCATGCCCCGGGACGTCGCCCGGATCAATGCGCTTCTGGAAGAGATTCTGGAAGTGGAGTTTTCCTTTTTGCACACCGGGACAATCGCTGCTGCGCTGTCGCGGCTGCCCCGGGACAGCCGGAAATTCATCCTGCAATGGACGCGGCGGGTTTCCAGCACCAATATCCAGCTGGCCTTCGAGTTCGCCAGCCGCGCCGGACAGGCCCTTGCAGCCATGGACGAGGAAATGATCTCCGCCTGGTGCCTGCATGCCATGGATACCTACGATAGCGCTGGTCTGCATCCGGCCATGAAAGTCATCAAGGATTTACAGGGGTTTGTGGAAACAGGCCATTTGCGCGCGCGGGCTGCGCTGTGGGAGCAGGTGCGTCCGGTTCTCGGGCCTTTCATACAGGGGCTGTCGGGGCGCATGCTGCACATGGAGGAGGGCGGTAGCGCATGGACGGATGGCGATACCCTCTATCTCCCGGGGATGCTGGCGTATTTTGCTGAAGAGGAACAGAACTTCCAGCTCTACAAGGCCCTTGCCACTCATCTGTGGGCGCATACCAGATACGGTACATTGAACATAGACCCGGAACTGCTGCTGGCCCCCTGGGAAAACCGGCAGCGGGCGATACACTGGTTCCATGTACTGGAAACCCTGCGCCTGGATTGCCGCTTGCAGCAGGATTTGCCCGGGCTGTACCGCCAGATGCGGCGCCTGCAACAGCGGCTCGATGGTGGCCGGTGGCCGGATGTTCCGGCGGAGGTATTGTCAAGTCTGCAAGAATCCTCATCCACGCCTCACGACAGTGTGCGACTGTTGCGGAAGCTGTATGCCTCTTCGCCGCCACGCCTGCCCTGTTATGCCGGGGAACTGAAACTGGAAGAAGCCTGGGTGGCCAGGGAACAGCGTCTCTTGCGCGACCAGGCGCGTTTTCGCCATGCCTTGCGGGTGATCGCAGATGATATTTCGACAGATGCGCAGCAATCACCACCGTTTTCCCTGCGGGAAAAGCGTCAGGACGCGGGTTTTGCGGAATTGCCGGAAATGGAATTGATGATCGCCGATCAGGTGGTGCCTGTGCCGGAATCCATGAAGCAGTTGATCACTTCCATTCGTTTGGATCTTGCGGCCATCCCGGAAGAATATCTCGTTCCGGCGGGGGAAGGCGAATATGATCCTTCCCTGCTGGAAGATGAAAGCCTGGATCCGGATGACGTATGGGGCGGAACCTATCATGAAGAGGGCGCTTTCTTCTATGACGAGTGGGATTTTGGCAGGCAGCATTACCGCAAGAACTGGTGTGTGCTCAGGGAGCTGGAGCCGCAACCCGGCGACAGCAGCTTCTATGACCAGACCAGAGAGAAATATCGTGGTCTGATACACTCGTTGCACCGTACCTTTGAAGTGTTGCGGGGAGAGGACAGAGTGCTGCGCCGCCAGCCGGTTGGGGAGGATATCGATATCGACGCTTTTGTGGAAGCGCTGGCCGACATGCGTTCCGGCATGGAGATGTCTGATCAGGTCTATGCCCGCATGCGCCGGGATGAGCGTAATATTGCCGTGTTGTTCATGGTGGATATGTCCGGCTCCACCAAGGGCTGGATCAATGAGGCGGAACGGGAATCCCTGGTGCTGCTGACGGAATCGTTGCAGATCCTGGGTGACCGTTATGCCATTTATGGTTTTTCCGGCTGGGCGCGGAAACGCTGCGAAGTATTTCGCATCAAGACCTTTGCAGATCCGCTGGATGATGCCGTTAAGGCGAATATCGCCGCCATCGAAGCAAAAGACTATACCCGCATGGGGGCGCCGATCCGGCATTTTACCCGGATGCTGGAAGCCGTGGAGGCCAGAACCAAATTGTTGATCACGCTTTCCGATGGCAAGCCGGACGACTATGATCATTATTACCGTGGCGAGTACGGCATCGAGGATACCCGCCAGGCGTTGTTTGAAGCGCGGATGGCGGGAATCCATCCGTTTTGCATCACTATAGACAGGGAAGGCGCAGACTATCTGCCGCATATGTACGGCAAAGCCAATTATGTGGTGCTGGATGAGGTGGCGAAACTGCCCTTAAAGGTTTCCGATATCTACCGTAGGATTACCAGTTGAATGCCGGATAAATAGCAGAGGAGAAAGAGCCGATGAAAAAAACAGTTGTTACCCTGTTGGCGATGGCAAGCATGGGGGTTGCGCAGGCGCAACCTGGCGCGCCTGCCTATGCCTACGGATATGCACCACCCGTACCCGTGCCAGTGATGCCGGAGGCCACCAAAGACAGCCCGGCCGCCCTGCTGGAAGAAGGCATGGGGCGCCTGCTGGCGCATTTGCGCCGTGCAGACCTGGATGCGCACTCCCTGGGGCAGTTTCTGGATAGCGAAATCGCGCCCTATTTTGATTTTTCCTATATGGCCAAATCCGCGGCGGGAAACATGTATCGCCATATGAGCGCCGACCAGAAGTCGCGCATGGCGGAACGTATCAAGCGGCAATTTCTTTCCACCATGGTGCAGCGTCTGGTCAGTTACAACAACCAAAGCGTAAACATCATTTCCCAACGCCTGCGCGCTGATGGCCGTACTGGCGTCGTGACCGCATCGATCATCGGGCCGCAAGGCTATCCCGCCCGCCTGGATTTTCGTTTCTACAAGGCGCGAGAGGGGTGGAAGGTATTCGATGTAATGGCCAACGGGCAAAGCGCAGTGGTGCATTATCGCCGCCAGTTCCGCCAGGCCATGTATATGCCGAGGGGGAACAATCAGCAGCCGCTTGCGCGCCCTTATCGCCAGATTTCGTCTGGCTCATAAGATGTTTTCGTTTCGGAAGCCGGTGGATAGATGACTTCTCCTCCAGGCCAGGGGCTGGGAAAAGGCATGATCTTCGCCGCCTGGATTCTGTTGCTGCTGTTGCTGACCCTCTTTTTCGGTCAGGTGCTGGAAGACCGGGAGAATCCGAATTCGGCTCCCGGGGGGAGCGTTTCGCCCCAGGGTGTGCGGGAAGTCGTGCTGGAGCGCAATGCCCAGGGGCATTATGTCGCCAGCGGCATGATCAACGGCCATCCTGTGGTCTTCCTGCTGGATACGGGGGCCACGGATGTCGCCGTCTCGGAGGCGTTGGCGAACAAGCTTGGCCTGGAAAAACGTGGAGGCGCCTTCAGCCATACCGCCAATGGCGTGGTGGCGGTATGGCAGACGGTGCTGGATCGCGTGACCCTGGGAGTGATTGAAATGCGCAATGTCCGCGCCACCATCCTCCCTGAGCTCATGCCTGCCAATCAGGTGCTGCTGGGTATGAGTTTTCTGAAAAAGCTGGAAATGATACAGCGTGACGGGGTATTGACTCTGCGGCAGATCCGCTGATACGGGTATTTCACCCGTTCACTGAAGCGTGGACTGATCATCAGGCGGGACAGCCAGGCGTAAAAAAGCCAGCGGCATGAAGAATGACGCTGGCCTTCGATTGTATGGGCGTGTAACAGCTTTGCTGATTACTTCGACACCACATCCTTGAGTGCCTTGAGAGCAGTTACCTTTACGGTAATGCTGGCGGGTTTGGCTGCAATTTTCATGGGTTCGCCAGTGGCGGGGTTGCGTCCCATGCGTGACTTGCGGGCAGGCTTCTTTACGCGGCGGATTTTCACGCCGGTATCAGGGATGGCGAATTCGCCGGAACCGCGTTTCTTGATGTGTCTGGTGATGAGGTCGCCCAGGGAGGCGAATACGGCTGCGACTTCCTTTTTGGCCAGTCCCGTGTCTTCCGCGATGCTGGTCAGGATTTCGCTCTTGGTTTGCTTCTTGGCGATGGCGGTCAGTTTTTTCGTTGGCTTCTTTGGTGATTTCCTGGGAAGTACTTTTTTGGTAGTCTTTTTCATCATTTGACTAACTCTCCTCGTGTTTTCGTGGTATCCGTAGCGGAACTTACCATATTATTTTTTGTTGCCATAGTGAAAATGTGGTTTGAGTTGCGCCAGAAGGTGGATTTTCCCCTGATTTATGCAAGATTTCGCGGTTGGCGCCTGTAGCGCGCCTGCGCAAGGGCGCTATTTCTTGCGTTCCTTTTTCAATTCCTCGGCTTCGGCCTGCATTTTTTTCAGCCGTGATTCCAGCCGGGCTGTCTGGTAGAAATCCAGCCCTGGCGTGCGCAGCGCAATTTTCAGTTGCAATAGGGCTGGCTCCAATGCACCCATCAGATAGTAATGCGTGGCCATATGTTCATGGCTTTCCGCCTCATCGCCAAGTGCTGCGGCCGCCTTCGCCAGGAGCTTGAAGGTTCGGGTGTTCTCCGGCTGCAGGGCGGCCAGCTGCTTGAGTTTCTTGTAGGCGTCCTGCGCTCTTCCCGCCTGGAGGTAGAACTCGGCCAGGGTTACCTGCAGGGGATAGCTCAATGGAAACTTGTGTGCACTTTTTTCCAGCCGTTCGATGGCCAGGCGCCTGTTTCCGGCATCCATGTCGGCGCGTGAGGCGGTAATGATGAACTCCAGCGTGTCAGGATGCGCCTGCATCAGCTTGCCCAGCTCTTCGGCGGCCTCTTCGTGCCGGCCGTTGTGCAGCAGCGCCAGGCTCAGTCCATACCGGGCCGCCGCCTGGTCGCGGTAGCGCCCTTCCTTCAATATGGTTCGGAAATATGCAACCGCCTGTTCGGGCTGGTCGAAGCTCTGTTCCTTCAAGGCGGCTCTGAGCAGCAGATAGCGGCTGCTGTCGGGTCTTTGCCGGTAGGGGTATTTTTCGGCGCGACCCAGGGAGTCGGCAATACGGGAATTGGTGACCGGATGGGTACGCAGAAATTCGGGCAGCTCCCTGCCATAGCTGCGGTTGGCCCTGCCCATGCGGGTGAAGAAGCTGGGCATGGCGCGGGGATCGTAGTCGGCGTCGTGGAGAATGCTGATACCCAGGCGATCCGCCTCTTTCTCGTTGTGGCGGGTGAAGTTGATCTGTTGTTGTTTCATGGCCGCCTGGGCGCCCATGGTTGCAGCGATGGCGGCATCGCCACCCGCCGCTGCGCCAAGGATGATGGCGGCGATGAGGGCGGCCCCCTGAATCAATCCCATGTTGCTGGCGGCGTACCAGGCGCGCTGCAGGTGTTTCTGGGTGACATGGGTGATTTCATGGGCCAGCACCGCGGCCAGTTCGCTTTCCGACTCCGTGGTGAGCACCAGTCCCGTGTAGATGCCGATATAACCGCCTGGCCCTGCATAGGCATTGACCTGGGGGCTGTCCACCAGGAAGAAAGTGAATTTCGAGCCTTGTCCCTGGCTGTGTTCCACCAGGCTGTTTCCCAGTTTGTTGATGTAGTCATCCAGCAGGGGATCGGTGATGACGGGCTGGGACGCCCGGATGTAGCGCATGAAGGTCTTGCCCAATTGCTTTTCCTGGGCCGGGGTGAACATGTTGCCGGAAGCGGCGCCGATGTCGGGCAGATCGTCGCCGCTGATGCTCCATGCCTGGAAGGGAGACAGACCCAGACAAAGGCTGAGTACGAGACTCAGGCAGCGGTGGTGCAGTCGGGAAATGATCATCTAGGGCCTGTTATTCACCGGGCGAGGCAGAATGAGTGAAATGTCGCCACACCACAGGGAGTGAATGATAACGCTGCTGGGTGGAAAAACCGCCCCAGCCCGACGGGTTGCGCCGGAAAAGGCGCCATTCGGCGTTGCTGCTCGTCTATTTGGAACACCAAACTTCTCTCCTCGCGCCTTGAATGGCGCATTTTTTTCGGTGCAACAGAGCCGGTTGAATTTGTATCAACAGGTTCTAGTTGAGTTGTATGCGTTGCCCCCAGGGGGGCTGCTCTTTGCCTTTCACTAACCACAAGACAGGGTAGGCGGGCGCAAGTTCCGGAAAGCGTCCCTGCAAATCGGAAAAATACACCAGTACCTCCGGTGTGGCGGGCTGTTGTTCGATCCACTGGAAGACGGGGCGAAAATCGGTGCCTCCGCCGCCATGGATGGAGGTTTGCAGGGAGAGTTCTTCCCATGGTTCGAATACCCAGGGCGCATTTTCGGCGATAACCGTATCACAGGCAATCAGTGCGACACGGGCGCGTATCTGGCCCTTGAGGGCAGTGATCTCGGAGAGAAATTCATCGATTTCCTCCTTGCGGATGGAGCCGCTGGTATCCACCGCGACCACCATATCTACCTGGTTGCTGTGCAGGGAAGGCAGAATGGCGTCGCCCTGGCTGCGGCGAGACTGGCGCATATAGCTGTAGTCGTCCCGGGCGGCGGTTGTCATATAGCGCGCCAGCAGGACCCGCCAGGGCAGGCGCGGCTGCAGCAGATGATCGATCATGCGCGCCATGGCGCCATTCATCTTGCCTGCCTGGATGGCTTGTTGCGCCGCGCCCGCCATGCGCTGCCGCCATTGCACATCCAGGGTCTCCTGTTCTTCTGGCGTCAAGGGAGGAGGCCCGGCTTTTGGTTGGTCTTGTTGCCGGGGTTCGTTTTTCTCTTTGTTCCGAGGGGTATCATTGCCGCCTTCGCCGTTCTGGTCATACAGGTGTGCGTCCATGGTTTCCTGGTTGTCATCGTCCTGTAACAAAGGATAGATTTCCTCAGCGGTCATGCCCTTGTATTCGTCCATGATCCGGGTGTCATAGGGTGGAGTGAGTCCGTCTTCCACCAGCAGGGGGTTGATGGCGTAGTCGCAGGCGAGGTTCCAGCGATGCAGCAGCCGGTGCTGGCGCCGGGAGAAATGGGAGAGCGCGCAGTGCAGGGCTTCGTGTGCGAGCATGAACTGGGTTTGCGCCAGGCTCAGGGAGTTGATGTATTGCGGATTGAAATAGAATTTTCTGGCGTCGGTGCCGGTCGTGGGGCACCAGTCCGGACTGGCCTCTACCATGGGCAGGCGCAATACCAGGGCGCCGAGAAAGGGCTTGTCCAGAATCAGGCGGGTGCGCGCTGCGGCCAGCTTGGTATGGATCGCGGCCTGATCCAGTTCAGCCATGGAGCATGACTTCGCCAACAGCGGAGGCCCAGTTGGTGAACTCCGGCACCTGGAACAGTTGGTCGCCGATGGCGCGATGCAGATCGGATACCAGCATCACCCCCATTTCCTTTTGTGGAAAACGGTTGGCATAGTCCAGGATGCGGCCGATCATCTCATTGGCGTCCGCCTGTGCTCTGATGCGGATGGCGCGGCCCACCAAGGCGGTTGCCACGGCGTATTGCAGATCGATTTCATCCGGCACGGGCACTTCCTTTCCCTGGAGGATGTGATCCAGGTCTGGCATCTGTTCCAGACTGTCGATGAAAGCATGCAATTCGATGCCGGCGGCAGGACCCACGCAGGCCTGTAAGGCGCCCGGGAGCAAGGCGGGTTGATTGCCAAATTTCTGCAGGCTGCGGTGTGCGAACTCCCAGGAACGGGGGGAGGGAAAGGCGACAGGGTTGTGCGCTGCATCAAAATCGAACAGCAGTTCCGGGCGAAAGCGCAGAAAAGCAATGACCCGCTCGTCGATGCCGTTGTTCCAGGCCCAGGTTACCCAGTCGTCCAGGTTGGTTTCCATTTCAAAATGGGAAAGGCGGTTGGCCAGGGGTGCTGGCATGGTGTAGGTCACGCCACGGTCTCCCTGGCGGTTGCCGGCGGCAAAGATCGCCCAGCCCGGGGGCACCTCATATTCACCCAGCCTGCGATCCAGAATCAGCTGATAGGCGGCGGCGGATACGCTGGGGGGTGCGGAGGTGATTTCGTCCAGAAACAGAATGCCCTGGGCGCCATGCCTGGCGGCATTCGGCAAGATGCCCGGTACCGCCCATTCCACCGTATCGCCAGTGCGGAAAGGTATTCCGCGCAGGTCACTGGGTTCCATTTGTGACAGGCGGATGTCGATGACGGGGACATGGTGCTTGGCAGCGATCTGGGCCACGATCTGGGATTTCCCCACGCCGGGAGGCCCCCACAGCATGACGGGCGTGTGATGGCCCTCGGCGGTGCTGGCGAATTCGCAGTCAAGAACAGTGAGTAATTGGGCCGGGCGCATGAATGGATCCAACAAGAAGATCGCTATGATGGGGAGAATGCGTAGTCTGAGGGAAAAGGTCAACCTTTGCACGAATATGGATTTGCGTAGTGTTAACAGCTTCCGCTTGTCTGTCTCATAGGCTGCATTTATGCCTGAATATGTCCGAGCGACTTGCAAGGCATAAGAAAAACAGAGTATTCTAATACCCAGTATTCGCCACCATGTTCCCGATGCCGGGGATGCGTGGTGAATTTTTACACAAACAAGATTCTTGTTGCAGCTGGCAAGGCATGGCAGAATGAACCGGTCTTGGGCTGTAAAGTACTAACTTAACGCAAAAAATTTCGGAGACCGGATATGAACCAGTTTTACTACGATGCCGTAACTAAGATGGAAAGCATGGGTGTCGACGATGAGTATATCCTGGGTTGGCAGGCAGGTTTTCTGCATCATCCCGAGCGTGAAGAGCAGCGGCTGACCGAAGCCTATGAAGCAGGTTATGCCGATGGTGGAGAGAAGAACCTGGATAACCTGGACAAGTGGGTTAAACGCTGACAGCCTGTCCGGACAGACAAAACAAAGGCGGGGGAACCCGCCTTTGTTTTGTCTGCAACCCTGCGGGCTGCGCCGGAAAAAACGCCACTCGGCGTTCATTTGGAACAAGCAAACTTTTCTCCTCGCGCCTTGATTGGCGCTTTTTCCGCCTATATGGATTGGTATTGCTAACCCTATACGGGTGAACAACAAATCCTAGTGTGGCGGCCACTATTCAAATAAATCCCGCATTGCCGGGGCGATCTTGCGATCCACTTCCGGGCCATCCCTGTCCATGACCTGGTCGATTACCCAGCGGTTCTCCTGGGATTCCCCCATGATTTGCTGTATTTCGTAACCCAGATGCCGCAGAAAGGGATAGGAAGGCCCGTCCTCCGTATAGCGGTAGGCGGCGTATTCCGAGGCCCGCTGGTTGATCAGCGCCAAAAACGGCTGCACATAGTCCCCCTCGCCAAACAGATCCATGCTGTTGTCCTGAATGATGTCTGCCTGCTTTTTCGCAACGGCAATGACCAGTTGCTGACGCGCGTCATCGCCCAGTTCGAGCTCCTGCAGGGCCAGGCGGTCGATGATCTGCAGTTGGAAAATCAGGTATTCGGCAATGACGGCCATGCGCTGGACATCGTCTTCATAGACGAAGTCTTCCCCATGTAGATTGATGGCTTTGCTCTGGGCCAGCCGCCAGCTGATGAACGCCAGCGCGCCGGCGATTTCATCCAGGGAATGATCGCCATCCTTGTTCCAGCGGCTTTTGATGCGTAATGGTAGTGCCATGGTTTTCTCCTGCCGGGTGCCGGGTGATGAACTGACGTGGTAGAGTGAAAAAATTCATATGTCGCTACCGATGCTTTCCCGGCCAAATGCAAATCGGTTCAATGGTATCAGATACGGGTAATATCATAACCTGCCTGCGGGGCTGGTTGTGCGCCTGTCTGCTGTTGTGCTGGCTGCCCGTGACCCAGGCCGTGGATGAGCTGCATTTTTCCATGGAAAGCATGGCTGGAGAGGGATGGGAGCTGGGTGGTCTTGAAGTGGATCTGACCTTGGTGGATGACGCGTTCGCCAGTGCCGCAGCAACGGTGGGGGCGCTGCAAATTGCAGGGGAGACGCTGGAAAAGCTGCAGCTGCGCTGTCCAACCATGGAGTTGGGCGATGTCTTATCCTGTGCGGATGGCAGCCTGGAGATCGCCGGTTCCCCGTTTGGGCCTGTCGCCGGGCGCCTGGCGTGGCGGTATTTCGATGCCGGTCACTGGCAGTTGAAACTGAAGGCAATGCGTTTTTCCCGCGCCCGGTTGCTGCTGGATCTCGACCTGACCGGCAAGCGGTTGCAGATCGGTTTTAACTTGCAGGATTTTTCCCTGCCGTTGTTGGCGAAGTATTTCCCCAAGGGCTGGGCGCTGGCGGGAAATGTGAATATCCAGGGCGGCCTGACGCTGGAGGAAGCAGCAGTGACTTCCGTACAGGTCGAGGCAAGCCTGAACGGTTTTTCCTATTCCAGCGAGGATGGTTTGCAGGTGGGGGAAGATCTGTCCTTGCGCCTGGATGTGGACGCCTCGAAAACCAAGGATGTGTGGCAGGGAAGGATGGCTGCGCGGCTGCTTCAGGGACAACTCTATGCGGATCCCTTTTTTCTCGAGATAGATGAAGAAAAGCCCGTGAAGTTGCATCTGCAGGGCAAACTGAGTGGGGATGGAGAACGGCTGGAGCTGCGGCGGCTGTCTGCTGATCTGGGCGCCGCGCTTTCTTTACAGGGAGAGGCGGATGTGGATTTGGCTGCCGGGCGGCTCCCCAAGCTGAACCTGCATTTTCGGGCAGCGGATCTCGGGCAGGTCTATGGCATGATGCTGCAGCCTCTGGTGATCGGCAGTGCATTGGATGATCTGGATGTCAGTGGCCGGATGCAAGGTGAGCTGCGCATTGTTGCAAATGAGCCGCAAGCCCTTTCACTGGTGCTGCAACAGGCGCATGTGGAACAGAAATCCGGACAGTTCGGTTTGTCCGGGGTGGAAGCGGACATTCAATGGCGCCGCTCCGGTGCGCCACAGACTTCCCGTTTGCGCTGGAACAAGGGGCATTTGTACAAGATTGCTTTCGGCGCCCTGGATGCGGTTTTTTCCGCTAGGGCCGGGGAGGTGATATTGCAGCCTCTTTCGCTGCCGGTACTCGATGGGCGATTGCAACTGGAGGATTTCCGCCTTGGCGGCCTGCTGGATGGCGAACTCCATTGGCAGGCCAGGGCCGAGTTGAAGGATATCCGCCTGGGCGCCTTGAGCCAGGCCCTGGACTGGCCGCGGCTGGATGGCAGTCTGCAAGCCAGCATTCCCCGGCTGCACTACCGGGATGCCATGCTGGGCATGGATGGGGAGCTGCTGGTGGATGTTTTTGGCGGGAGGCTGGTTGTAGAGGGACTGAAGCTGGAAGATCCCCTCGGGGTGGCGCCGGTGCTGGAAACCAGTGTGCGTCTGCACGATCTGGATCTGGAGCAGATCACCCAGGCGTTCGATTTCGGCCGTATCGAGGGCAGCCTGGAAGGCTATATCCGCAACCTGCAACTCGTCGCCTGGCAGGTGACCGGCTTTGACGCCAGCCTGCGGTCTCCGGCAAGGGACAGACGCCGCCATCGCATCAGCCAGCGGGCCATAGACAACCTGACCGAGTTGGGAAATGGCGCCAGCGCCAACCTGTCCGCCACCATGCTGCGGTTTTTTGAGGACTTTGCGTATGAGCGGCTGGCGCTGAAAGTCCATCTGCGTGGCGCGATGGCGGAATTGGATGGTGTTTCCAATCCTGCGGGAGGGTACTATATTGTGAAAGGGGCCGGATTGCCGCGCATCGACGTGATCGGGCGCAACCACAAGGTGGCCTGGAAGGATTTGCTGTCCCGCATTCGGGATATTCGTTTTGACGACATGATCGTGGAGTAGTGCAATGTTGAAAAACCTCAGTTGGCCGGTGCTCAGTCTGCTGCTTGGCGCCTGCGTAACCATCAATATCTATTTTCCCGCAGCCGCGGCGGAAGAGGCGGCCCGGGAGATTGTCCGGGATGTACTGGATGCGAAGCAACCCCAGGAGCAGCAAAAGCCGAAACAGGATCAGTCTGCAATCGACCGGCCCAACCCGGCCCTGGCGGTGGCAGGGCGCTTGATGGAAATACTGGTCTCCCAGGCGCATGCGGCGGGGGCGGACATCAATATCGATACTCCCGCCATCTCCCGTTTGCGCCAATCCATGAGCAAGCGTCAACGCAGCCTGGAACCGTTTTACCGCTCCGGGGCTATCGGCTTCGATGCATCCGGACGGGTGGCGATTCGTGACCTCAAGGCAGTGGCGTTAAAGGATCGCAACCGGGTGAAGAAACTGGTGGCGGATGAAAACCGCGACCGGGATGCGCTGTACCGCGAGATCGCCCGCGCCAATGGCCACCCGGAATGGGAAGCGGATATCCGCAAGACCTTCTCGCGCATCTGGATCGAAGAAGCGCCTTCCGGCTACTGGTTCAAGCAAGGCGGGAGTTGGAAGAAAAAATAATTTTGCCAAACCAAAAAGGCAGCTTCCGCTGCCTTTTTTGCTGCCGGCTCAATAACCGCCTTTGCGCCGGCTCTCCGGCAGGCCGCCGATTTTCGCGGCCTGTTTG
>JAMOMB010000233.1 GCA_027068795.1 Sedimenticola sp.
CTCTCGCCAAACATGGTGGGCACGGTGGACACCCGCAAATCCAGCTCCTTGCCCTGCACCCGCAGGCTGATGCGCCCGTCCTGGGGCAGGCGGCGCTCGGCGATGTTGAGCTTGGCCATGAGCTTGATGCGGGAAATGATGGCGGCAGTGGAATGGGCCGGGGGCGCCTCGCTTTCGGTGAGCACGCCATCGATACGGTAGCGCACCTTGAGCTGTCCCTCGAACGGTTCGACATGAATGTCCGAAGCCCGGGATTCCACCGCCCGCTGCACGATAAGGTTCACCAGGCGGATCACCGGGGCTTCGCTGGCCAGATCCTTGAGGGTCTCTACATCGGCCTCGCCTTCATCCCCTTCACCCAGACCGTCGAGGATTTCCCCCATGGCGGAGCGGCCAGCGCCGTAGAGCTTTTCGATGGCGTTATCGATATCGGTGGGCAGGGCGACCACGGGCTGCACTTCATGGCCGCTGGCGGCTTCCATGGCGCTGCGGGCAAATTCATCACCGGGGTCGGCCATGGCCAGGTACAGGCGCTCGTCCTCCAGATACAGAGGCAGCACCCGGGATTCCTTGAGGAAACGCTGGGATACGGCATCCTCCAGCAAGGCGACATCGGGAAAGGCTTCGGCATCGATGATCTCCAGATCCAGCGCCTGGGCAAAGGCCTGGGCCAGATCCCGCTCGGAAACCAGTCCCAGCTTGTGCACCATATGCCATACGGAGAAGCCGCTTTCCGCCGCCAGCCGCGCGGCGCGGGAATAGTCCTGGGCCGACAGCTTGCCCGTTGCTTCGAGCATGGCCGCCAGGCGGCTGTCGCCATCCGCCGTCAGGTCTTGTTCAAGGGTGACTTCTGCTTGCTCTGTATCCATCTGTTGTCCTGTAAACCGAATCCGCGGATTCCGGCTGTAAGGCGCACTCTCGTCCGCCGCCATGATCTGCTCTTTCCGGCACCAGCCGGGTCAGCAAATCACTGAGTTTCCTGCAATCATATTCGCCGCAGGCGGTTTCCGCATCTTCCATGGCCCGGGCCAGCTCTTCCCAGGGCACGGGTCGGTAACGCGCCTGCAGGATTTTTTCATGCGCCGTGGCCTGGAGGGACTCCTGCTCGTGAAAGAGCTCTTCATAGAGTTTTTCTCCCGGGCGCAATCCGATATATTCTATCGCAATATCCTCTCCGGGTTTTTTTCCGGACAGGCGAATCAGCTGTTCCGCCAGATACTGGATGCGCACGGGCTGTCCCATGTCCAGGACGAAGATCTCCCCGCCCTCGCCCAGCACACTGGCCTGCATGATCAGCTGGCAGGCTTCGCGGGTGGTCATGAAGTAGCGCTGCATGTCCGCATGGGTCACGGTCACCGGGCCGCCGTTTTCGATCTGTTCCTTGAACAGGGGGATCACGCTGCCCGTGGAACCGAGCACATTGCCAAAGCGCACGGTAATGAAGTTGGTGGAAGAGCGGTCATTGAGGTTCTGGCAATAGATTTCGGCGGCGCGCTTGCTCGCTCCCATGACGTTCGCCGGATTCACCGCCTTGTCCGTGGAAATCAGCACGAATTCCTCCGCGCCACAGGCGTCTGCGGCCAGGGCCACGTTGCGCGTTCCCAGGAGATTGTTGCGCATGGCTTCACGGATCTGCTGTTCCAGCAGGGGCACATGCTTGTATGCTGCGGCATGGAACACCACCTGGGGGCGGTAACGGTCGAAAATACGCTCCACCACCTCTCTTTCGGTAATATCCCCCAAATGGGGAAAGAGCTCCAGATCAGGAAAGCTTTGACGCAGCTCCCTTTCCATGCAAAACAGGTTGTACTCGCTGTTTTCCACCAGAATCAGGTTTTTCAGCGAAAGATTCGCCAGCTGGCGGCACAGTTCCGAGCCAATGGAGCCGCCGGCTCCGGTAATCAGCACCGAGCGCCCGGACAGCCCTTCCTTGATCGCCTGCCAGTCCAGCGCCACAGGATCCCGTCCCAGCAAGTCCTCGATCATTACTTCCCGCAGCTGATCCACCCGCACATTGCCGGACATAAGCTCTTTCAGGGGCGGTACGGTGCGAAACGGCAGGCCGGTTTCCTCCACATGGGCGATGATGCGCTGCATCTGGGATTTGTCCGCCGAAGGCACCGCCAGCATGACCAGATCCGCCGCCAGCTTGCGGGCGATGCGCGGCAGTTTTTCACAACTGCCCATGACCCGCACGCCATGAATCTCCTTGCCCCGCTTGCCCGGATCGTCATCGATGAACGCCAGGGGCAGATAGGCCCGCTGGGGGTCGCGCAACAGATCCCGCACCAGCATTTCCCCGGCGCTGCCCGCACCCACCACCAGCACCCGCTGGGCGCTCTTGCTGCGCGTACCCTGATCCTTGATGAAGCGGTACACCATGCGCGGCACACTGAGAAAGATCATCAGCAAGATCCCGTACAACACCGGCACCGAGCGCGGCACGCCGGTAAAATCCCGGAACAGCCATAGCAGCAGCGTCGCCAGCAGCAGTCCGCTGAGCACGGCCTTGCCAATACGAATCATGTCCGGCAGGGAAGCAAAACGCCATACCCCGCGATACAGGCCAAACAGCCAGAACACCAAGGCCTGCACCGGAACCAGCACGAACAGGCTGGCCAGGGCCTGCTGCCAGAACCAGTCGGGCACGGCTTCCAGGTTGAAACGCAGGATATAGGCGCCCAGCCACGCCAGGGGGATCATCAGCAGGTCATGGAGAAACGCCATGCCCCGGTTGAGCAGCCTGTCTGCCAGTTTTCTCATCAGTTTCTTCGTTCTCTCAGACCCACCAACAGAATGACGGTGGCATAGGCCGCGGCCCAGGACGCCATCGTTGCCCATTGGACAAACGTATTCTGATTCAGTGCCATGACGGCGGCTCCACCAGCGGCCAGCATCAGTGCGTAGGACCAAAGCACGGTGCGGCGGTGGGACCAGCCCATTTGCACCAGACGCTGATACACATGCTCCCGGTGCGCCTGCCAGACCTTCCGCCCCGCCAATAGCCGCCGTAACAAAGTGTAACTGGCATCCGCAACAAAGGGGGAAAAGATCAACACCGCAACCCAGAGCGGGAACAGGCCTTCCCGATCCGCCCACAGGGAAAATGCGGCGGCAAGAAATCCCAGCACCGGCGCCCCCGCATCTCCCATGAAGAGTCGCGCCGGGGGAAAATTGAACAGTAAAAAGCCCGCGCTGGCCGCCGCCACAATCAGGGAAGCCAGCAGAAAGTCTTCATCCCCGCCCCGCCAGCCCAGCCAGGCCATGACCGCAAAACCAATCACCGCCATACCGCCGGCGAAGCCATCCATGCCATCCATGAAATTGTACAAGTTGGTCATCCACAACACATAAAGCAACATCAACACCGCGGCTGCCCCCCCCGGCAGGAAGATGTCCATTCCGGGCAACTGCAAGTTCCGGGGCAGCAGATCCGCCGCCAGCAAGGCAAGGGCGGCCAGCAACTGCACCAGCAGGCGGATCAAAGGAGAAAGATCCTGCCGGTCATCGACGCCGCCAGTCACCGCCAGCAGCACCACAGCCGCGAACAACCAGGCCAGCTCTCCGCTCCAGGACAGTTCGCCAATGGCCGCCGCCACCGTCCAGGCCAGCAGTATGGCGGTGACAATGGCCACCCCGCCGCTGCGCGGCGTGGCCTGCTGGTGCAAGGAGCGCTCTCCCGGATGATCCAGCACATGAAACCGGGAAGCAGGCGACAGAAAACGCCAGCACAACCCCCCTGACACGGCAAAGGCCAGCAATACCAGCACCCAGTCACTTACGCTTGGCAACAAATGATTCTCCAATAAGAATCAGCATCTTACCAGAAAAAAAGCCGCCGTTTCCGGCGGCTTTTTTTCTGGACGGAACCCCTCGGGCCGGTCAATGGATGTCGTAACCACGCTCCTCATGCAAAACAATATCCAGGCCTTCCTGCTCCTGATCCGCATCCACCCGCAGACCGCCCATGGCCAGGGCAACCACCTTCAGAATGCCCCAGGTCACGATCACGGTAAATATCACGGTGGCGGCTACGCCAACGAACTGCACCCAGATCTGCCCTCCCATGCTGTTGACGCCATCGGCAAAACCATAGCCACTGAACACGCCCAGGCTGGTGGCGGAAAAGATTCCGGCCAGCAGGGTTCCCAGCATGCCGCCGACGCCGTGTACGGGAAAAACATCCAGGGAATCATCGATCTTGAGCACCCGCTTGAGATACATGGTGGCGGCAAAGCAGACGCCGCCCGCCAGCAGGCCGATGATCAAAGCCCCGCCGGGACCAACAAAGCCCGACGCCGGGGTGATGGTGCCCAAACCGGCCACCATGCCCGTCACCGCGCCCAAGGCGGAGGGTTTGCCAAAACGCTTCCATTCGATTGCCATCCAGGTCATGGCGCCGGTGGCTGCGGAGATATGCGTAACCAGCATGGCCATGGCCGCATCACCATTGGCCGCCAGGGCGCTGCCGCCATTGAAGCCGAACCAGCCGACCCAGAGCATGCAGGCTCCGGTGACCGTCATGGTCATGTTGTGGGGAGTGAAAGGCGTGGTGGGAAAACCCCGTCTCGGCCCCATGACCAGGGCGGTGACCAGCGCAGCCACGCCGGCGGTAATATGCACTACCGTGCCACCGGCAAAGTCCAGCAGACCCATTTGCCCCAGCCAACCGCCGCCCCATACCCAGTGGGTAACGGGCACATACACCAGCATCAGCCACAGGGCGCTGAACAACAGCATGGCGGAAAATTTCATCCGCTCGGCAAAACCGCCCACCACCAGGGCGGGGGTGATAATGGCGAAAGTCATTTGAAACAGCATGAACAGCGATTCCGGAATATCCCCGGAAAGGCTTTCCCGTCCGACGCCAGCCATCAGCACCTTGCTGAAATCACCGATAAAGGCGTTGCCCTCGCCAAACGCCAGGCTGTACCCGGCAATCAACCACAAAATGGAACTGATGCCGGCAATGGC
>JAMOMB010000234.1 GCA_027068795.1 Sedimenticola sp.
TCAACGGTATTGCCTGCCGATCCCAGATTCGGATTGCTGGTTTCCTGCCAAAAGCTGGTGCCATGACGGGTATAGAAGCCGACGATATTGTTGCGGAACACCGAGTTCCGCACCGAAGTCAAGTTGGGGCCAACGGCGCTGTCGTGAAAGTAATTGTTCTCGATGAGAAGGAATTCGGAAATTCCCGCGCCCAGGCCGTTGAGCGCGCTACCGTCGCAAAGAGGGTCATCATAGGGGATGCCTTCATCTGCGCAGGTGCTGATGGGATCAGCATTGACCTGGAAATCAGAGCTGACGTTGTCATAGGTTTCATTATTGCGCACGATCATCCAGTCACCGCCATTGGACAGGTAGATTCCATGTCCATCACCACTGCCTGCGCCGTATGCCACGTTGTTTTCCACCACGATCCAGTCCGATCCTCCGCTAAATATGGGATCCCTGTACTGGTTGGAAATGCGATTGTTGAGTATGGCGACGCCCGTCTGATGGTCACCGGTGGCATAGCCCCCCACGGCGCGAACACCATAGTGGCCTCCCCTCAGTGTAAAGCCATCGATGGCTACATGGTCGGCGAATTCCAGGTTGAAGCAGGTTTGCCGGCCGGTGTTGCAGCAATCGATTTCCACACCGGGTTCGGCTTTCAGGACAACAGGGGCGTCATAGGTGCCGGAGTTATTGCCATCGAGTTGCCAACATCCCTGGTATTGTCCCGGCAAAAAGCGGATCTCCTCCCCTGCGGAAACCTGATTGACGGCATCGCTGACCGACATGGGGCTGGTGAGGCTGCCAGTGCCGGCGCCATTGGGGCTTACGAAATAGGTTCGGCTGGGGCTGTATTGCGGGTCGGTGTAATAGCGGTTGAAGCGTTCAGGGGTATTGAAAAAATCGGCTCCCCGATTGGGCACCTCATTGGCCATGACGCCGGCGCCGGTAAACAAGAGGAGAGCGAGTTGTAAAGCTACTCTGGAAATCACTGGATGTCCCTGTGTTTGATCAATGGAACCCGAGATCGGGCTGGATACAATCTTGCGCTGCCTGAGATGGTCTGGTTGCGTCAGGAGTCACCTTAATGACAAGGAAATTGTGCAGTGGTTCCTGCAATTGTCGTTTTCAAGGGAAAAATGCCACTTTGGCCACAATGTCCGCATTCCGGTATTGGTTTGTCCGGCCTCAAGGTACAATATGGCTTTTCTACAGCCCCGTTCATCCATGTCCAGATACAGCGTCCCCCCAAAATCCCTGCTGCGCAAGGTGGGCCGGGCCATTGCCGACTATGCGCTGATCCGTGATGGGGATCGCATTCTTCTGGGCGTATCCGGCGGCAAGGACTCCCTGAGCCTGCTGCAGATCCTGGCACACCTGCAAACCTACGCCCCGGTAAGGTTCGAGCTGGCCATATTGACTGTTGATCCGGAAGTGGATGGCTTTGATCCCTCCCCCCTTACCCGTTATTACGATGAACTGGGCTTGCCCTGGCACTATGTCCGCCAACCCATCCTGGAGGAAGCGAAGGAGCGCATGA
Source organism: Sedimenticola sp. (assembly GCA_027068795.1). GTDB lineage: Bacteria > Pseudomonadota > Gammaproteobacteria > Chromatiales > Chromatiaceae > Thiolapillus. Next base: position 1,526 of record JAMOMB010000234.1, read on the forward strand.
GCGGGGATTCCTTCTGCGCCTATTGCGCGCGCATGAAGCGCGGCATCATGTACAGCAGCTGCCGTGAACATGGCTACAATGTGCTGGCCCTGGCCCAGCATCTGGACGATCTGGCGGAGAGTTTTCTCATGTCCGCCTTTCACGGCGGGCAACTGCGCACCATGAAGGCCCACTATCGGAATGACGCCGGCGACATCCGCATCATCCGCCCCCTGGTGTATGTGCGCGAAGCGCAGACGGCCGCCTTCGCCGCCGGGGCGAAACTGCCCGTCATCCCCGATTCCTGTCCTGCCTGCTTTACCATGCCCACACAAAGAGAACACATGAAGCAGTTATTGGCCCGGGAGGAAAAGACCAACAAGCAGTTGTTCTCCAGCCTGCTTCACGCCATGCGCCCGTTGATGACCGAAGGCTCCCTGCCCAAGTAGGCAGCGGGTGCGAGAACCAGGCCACCTGGTTCACGCCATTCCTCAGTATGATTATCGGACTCCTGGGTGATATGTCCGGGTTAGCGCCAGCACCGCCTCTGGCACCAGCCAGCGAATGCTGCGCCCTTCGGCCAGGCGGCGGCGGATGTCACTGGAAGAGATATCCAGACGGGTGACGGGCTGAAACAGGATATGGCCGCCGGGCTGGTTGTGCAGATCCCCGATATTCGAAGTAACACGGGTTTGCATCAAATCACGCAATGCTCCTTTTGCAGGCAGGTCATGCCCGGGCCTGTCCATGACCACCAGATGCGCAAGCTGCAAAATCGTTTCCGGCTGATGCCAGTGGGCGAATTCCAAAAAGGCGTCCCTTCCGAGCAACAGACACAGGGGAACGGCACCCCCCAGTTCTTCTCTTAGCGACTGGAGCGTATGTACGCTATAGGAAGGTTCCGGCTGGTTCAGCTCGCGTTCATCGACAACAAAACCCGCCTGCCCCTCGATAGCGGCGCGCAACATGGCCAGGCGCAGGGCGGCGGCGGTTTGCGGCTGGTCCCGGTGCACCGCCTGACCGAGGGGAATGAAGCGCAGCTCTTCCAGCCCCAGGGCTTCGTAGACATCCAGGGCAGTACGCAGATGCCCATGGTGAACGGGGTCGAAGGTGCCGCCGAAGATGCCGATCATGGGATCACCGCTACTTGCTCCGGGCAATGTCATTCCAGGGCCTGGCTCCAGGGATGGAAGGCGCATGAGTCCATGGACAAACGAAGGCAGGATCATGCGGGAGCAATGGCCGGGAATGAAGCAGGAAACCTTCAGGCACGGATATGCCCATCCCCCAGCACGATGAACTTCACCGAGGTCAGCCCTTCCAGTCCAACCGGGCCGCGGGCATGGAATTTGTCCGTGGAGATGCCGATTTCCGCGCCCAGACCATATTCAAAGCCATCGGCGAAGCGGGTGGAGGCATTGACCATGACGGAGCTGGAATCCACCTCCTGGAGGAAGCGCCGCGCCTTGGTGATGTTCTCGGTGATGATGCTTTCTGTATGGCGGGAACTGTGCGCCTCGATATGATCCATGGCCTGCTGCATATCGTCCACCACGCGGATGGAGAGGATGGGGGCCAGGTACTCCGTATCCCAGTCCTCCGCCTTGGCGGGCAGGCAAGTCTCACCGAGAATGGCGCAGGTCTTGTCGCAACCGCGCAGCTCCACACCCTTCTCGGCATAGGCCTTTGCCATGACGGGCAGAAAATCTTCAGCGATGGTGTCATGCACCAGCAGGGTTTCCATGGTATTGCAGGTGCCGTAACGCTGAGTCTTGGCGTTGAGGCAGACATCGAAGGCCTTTTGCGGATCGGCTTCGTCATCCACATACACATGGCAAATGCCGTCCAGGTGCTTGATCACCGGCACCCGCGCATCCTTGCTGATGCGTTCGATGAGTCCCTTACCGCCCCGGGGAATGATCACATCGATATGGTCCGGCATGGTGATCATGGCGCCCACGGCTTCACGGTCGGTGGTTTCGATCACCTGCACCGCCTCTCCCGGCAGGCCCGCCTGTTCCAGTCCCTGCTTGATACAGGCGGCGATGGCCTGGTTGGAATGATAGGCCTCGGAACCACCGCGCAGCACCGTGGCATTGCCGGACTTCAGGCACAAAGCGGCTGCATCCGCCGTCACATTGGGGCGGGACTCGTAGATGATGCCCACCACCCCAAGGGGCACGCGCATGCGCCCCACCTGAATGCCGCTGGGGCGGTAGCTCATGTCAAAGACCTCCCCCACGGGATCGGGCAGGGCGGCGATCTGGCGCAAGCCCTCGATCATGCCATCGATGCGTTCCGGGGTGAGCTCCAGGCGGTCGAGGAGGGCTTCCGACAGGCCTTTTTCCCTGCCGGCGGCAAGGTCCTTGCTGTTCTCCGCCATCAGGGCTTCGCGCCCTTCATCGAGAAAATCGGCCATACAGTTCAAGGCCCGGTTTTTCTGCCCGCTGTTGGAGGCCGCCAGGGCGCGGGAGGCGGCGCGGGCTTTTTGCCCCACATCGAGCATGTAGGCGGCTACATCGGTGATTGTCATGTTCCGGTTCCGGTGAGTTTTTCTGAATGGGTCAGTAGTTTACCAATTTCTGTCCCGGCGCAGGTATTCCCGCGATACCCAGGGTGATCTGCTCCAGCGCCAGCCAGGGATCGCCGGGTACGGCGCCCTTGATGGTGGCGTCCGCGCGCTGACATTGTTGCAGCAGATCCGCCCATTGGGCGGCATTCAGACGTTTGAGTCCGGCGCCGACCAGGGGGATGCGGTTCTTCCACACCCGCGCCCGCCCCAGCGCCTGCTGCACGGATGCGCCATTGGCGATATCCGCCGCCATGGCATTGAGAGCGCGCACTTCCCGCGCCAGGGCCCACAGCACCACGGGAAGGGGGACGCCTTCTGCCCGAAGGCCGGCGATGATGCGGGTGCAGCGTTGCGCCTTGCCCGCCAATGCGGCATCCACCAGGGCATACACGTCGAAACGCGAGCTATCCGACAAGGCGGCGGCAGCCTGTTCCTGGGTGATTCTTTCGCTGCCGAACAACAGGGCAAGCTTCTCGATCTCCTGCCGGGCGGCCAACAGGTTGCCTTCCGTCTGTTCAGCGAGCATTTCCGCCACGCCGGGTTCCGCCTGCAACCCGGCCATGCGCATGCGCTGCTGCACCCAGCGCGACAACTGGCGCTCATCCACGGGCCATACCTGGATCACCACACCCGCCTTGTCCAGGGCTTTCATCCATTTGCTGGTGAGGGGCAGCTTGGGCAGGGTAAGCAACAGCAGGGTGTCTTGCGGCAGGTTCTCGCAATAGCTGACCAGCGCCTTGCCGCCCACGGTTCCCGGCTTGCCGGAAGGCAGGCGCAAATCGATGATCTTCTGTTCGGCGAACAGGGACAGGGCGCTGGCTTCTTCGGCAAGACGGTTCCAGTCGAAACGGGCGTCGGCTTCGAAGATCTCGCGGCTGAGGTAACCCGCCTGTCTTGCCGCTGCGCGAATGGCATCGGCAGTCTCGCCCAGTTGCAGGGGCTCGTCGCCCGTCACTACATACACGGGGGCGAGCTCGCCCGCCAGATGGGATTCCAGCTGTTCCAGGCGCAGGCGCATGCAGCCTAGCGGATCTTGCTCAGGCGCGTCACCAGACGCCCGGCCAGTTCTCGATAGGCGTCCCGAACGCGCAGCTCTTCTTCCCGGGCGCGCCCCAACAGCTCGCCCCCGGGGTTGTAGACAATATAGCTCGTGTCCAGCTCCTCATCGTTCAGCACCCTGTTGCCCGGCGGGTGCTCCACGCTAAAACGCAAGCTGCGACGGACTTCGTATTCCACGGCCTTGTTGTTGGCGTTCACGGAGAATACGCTGCGCTTTCGATGCGGTTTTCCCAGGCGCAGGATGGTGGCTGCCTGGCTTTGCTCTGCCGTGAGACGTACGCCACTGTCCTGCATTTGGCGGCGCAACTCCCGCACCAAAGGGTGATGCTCCGCCAGACCGGAAATGAACACCGGGCTGATGGCCGCCGCCGGGCGTGCGGATTCGCCCCGGGGATGAAAGCCGCAGGCGCCGAGCAGGACGAGCATGAGCAGAAAAAACGCCCCTCTTGCGCTGCCCGAACCAAACCGGGCGCCGTCGTTCCGGCGCATGCCCCCGGGGGCGGGGAAACGAGGCGGAAGGCCGGTATTCGGGAGCGCCGCTTTTCTGGTTCCCGGCATACGCCGGGATGAGGCCGGGGTTTTCTTGAAAACGGAACCTATCATCATTTCGCCACGATGTTGACCAGCCTGCCCGGCACCACGATGACCTTGCGCACCGTGGCATTCCCAATGAAACGCCGGGCGTTTTCGTTCTCCAGCGCCGCCTTTTCCACGGCGGCCTTGTCCGCCTCGGCGGGCACACTGACCTTGCCGCGCACCTTGCCGTTGACCTGCACCACATAATCGATGCTGTCCTGTTTCAGGGCACCCTCATCCACTGCCGGCATCCCTGCCTGCAACACATCCTCACCGTAACCCAACTCTCGCCACAGCTTGTGGCTGATATGGGGCGCAATCGGGGCCAGCAGGCGCAGCATGATGCCAAAGCCCTCCCGCAGCAGTTGCGCATTTTCCACCTTGGCGAGAATATTGACCATGCTCATGCAGGCCGACACCACGGTATTGAATTGCTGCCGTTCATAGTCGAACAGGGCTTTTTTCAGGATGCCGTGAATCTCCCGGCGTGCGGCGCGCAAGGCTTCCTCGTCAGGCAGGCTGCTGTTTGCAGCGTTGCGGATGGCGTCGGCCCGCTCCAGGGCCAGGTTCCATACCCGGCGCAGAAACCGGAATGCGCCTTCCACACCTTCATCGGACCACTCCAGGGACTGGTCCGGAGGTGCGGTGAACATGGTGTAGAGGCGCGCCGTGTCCGCGCCGTAGCGGTCGATGAGCGGTTGGGGGTCCACGCCGTTGTTCTTGGACTTGGACATCTTCTCCACGCCGCCATGCTCCACGGGCAGGCCGTCGGACTTGAGCACGGCGCGGATCAGCCGCCCTTTCCCGTCCCGCTCGATCTCCACATCGGCGGGGTTGAACCATTCCTTCGAGCCGTCGGAATTCTCCCGGTAATAGGTGTCGGCCACCACCATGCCCTGGGTGAGCAGCCGGGTGAAGGGCTCGTCGCAATTCACCAGCCCCTCGTCCCGCATGAGCTTGTTGAAGAAGCGCGCATACAGCAGGTGCAGCACCGCATGCTCCACCCCGCCGATGTACTGGTCCACGGGCAGCCAGTAATGGGCGCGCTCGTCCAGCATGGCCTGGTCGTTGTCCGGACAGCAATAACGGGCGTAATACCAGCTCGATTCCATGAAGGTATCGAAGGTGTCGGTTTCCCGTTCCTCGCCATTGCCCAGATCATAGAATTCAGGCATTTTCTTCAGGGGCGAGCCGGAGCCGTCGACGATGACATCTTCCGGCAGAACCACCGGCAGCTCGTCGGCGGGGCGGGTGCCGCCATCGGCAGTGCGGATCACCGGGATCGGGCAGCCCCAGTAACGCTGACGGGAAACCCCCCAGTCGCGCAGGCGGAAGTTGACCTGCTTGCCGCCCTTCTCGTGTTCTTCCAGCCAGGCGGCGATGGCGTCGAAGGCCGCCTCCGAGGTCAGGCCATCGAAGGGTGCGGAATTGGCCAGTACGCCCTTCTCGGTGTATGCGGCCTCGTCGATTCCCGCCTCGGAGCCGTCCGCCGGATAGATCACCTGCTTCTTGGGGATGCCGTATTTCTCCGCAAACTCCCAGTCCCGCTGATCGTGGGCGGGCACCGCCATGACCGCGCCGGTGCCGTAGCTCATGAGCACGAAATTCGCCGCATACACGGGTACGGGTTCACCGGAAACCGGATGCAATGCATTGATACCCAGGGCGAATCCCTTTTTTTCCATGGTCTCGATTTCCGCTTCGGACACACCGCCCCGCCTGCACTCCTCGATGAATTCATGCAGCGCCGGGTTGGTTTTTGCAATCTGCAGGGCCAGGGGATGTTCGGCTGCCACCGCCACATAGGTGACGCCCATCAGGGTATCTGGACGGGTGGTGAATATGCCCAGGTATTCATCCCAGCCCTGGATGGCGAAGTTCATCTGCACACCGACCGAGCGCCCAATCCAGTTGCGTTGCATGGTGACCACTTGCTCCGGCCATTGGTTCAGCTTGTCCAGATCATCCAGCAGTTCCTGGGCATAATCCGTGATCTTGAGGAACCATTGCTCGATGTCGCGTTTTTCCACGGGAGCGCCGGAGCGCCAGCCCTTGCCGTCGATGACTTGCTCGTTGGCCAGCACCGTCTGATCCACGGGATCCCAGTTCACCGTGGCCGTCTTGCGGTAGGCCAGGCCCTTCTCCATGAGGCGGGTGAACATCCATTGCTCCCATTTGTAGTAATCCGGCTGGCAGGTGGCGAACTCCCGTTCCCAATCATAGCCGAAGCCCAGCGCCTTGAGCTGCTCGCGCATGTTCTCGATATTCTGATAGGTCCATTTGGCCGGAGCGGTCTTGTTCTTGATGGCGGCGTTTTCCGCCGGCAGGCCGAAGGCATCCCAGCCCATGGGCTGAAGCACGTTCTTGCCCAGCATGCGCTGGTAGCGGGCGACGACATCCCCCAGGGTGTAGTTGCGCACATGCCCCATGTGCAGCTTGCCGCTGGGATAAGGAAACATGGACAGGCAGTAGAACTTTTCCCGGCCAGGATCTTCCACCGCCTTGAAGGCCTGGGTGGCTTCCCAGTGGTCGCGGGCTTCCGCCTCGATGGTTTTCGGGTCGTAGGGCTGATCCATGATCGAAGGATTACGCAAAATACAATTGGTTAAGGATACAGCACCGGGAGAAATACATAAATCCGCCCGGCGAAATATCCGGCAGTGACATGGGCGCATTCACGGGGTAACCTATGCGCCTTGGCGATCTGATTGGAATCTGGCATGAAAAACCTCCTGCTTCCTGTACTCTGCATCCTGTTTCTCAGCGGTTGCTCACCACATCCCGCCTCGGGAATATGGAAAGCAGCGGGGGACAACAGCCTGGGAATCGCCAGCCTGACAGTGGATTTCGGGGGAAAGGCCGTTTTTACCAGCAGCAAGATCAAACCCGCCACCTGGCACTGCTTCTGGAGCAAGGCCGGGAAACAGATCGCCCACTTCGATTGCACCCCTTCCAGCAATACGGAAACGGAAGAACGCTTTGTGTTTACGGTAAAAGATGAAGGGATTGCCGAGTTGAGCCAGGATGGAAAACCTATCGGCAAGTTTCTACGCACGGAAGGGAATCCCGTACTTCGCTAACCCGTAAATTTCCCTATCAGAAAATCTCCATTTGCATTGCTGTTCCGGTATCGACCGGGATCCCGACCGATACCGGAATGATTGCTGAACGGCTACACGCTAAACTGCGCAGCCCACATGTCATGCTTGTTGCAGAAACTCGTGGCGTACAATACCGGATGCTTGCCCTCCACCTCGAAAACGGAAGTCGCCTCTTCATCTGAAGGGTAAAATGTTTTCTCTCCCAGCACTTCACCATCGCCGGTAACCAGGGTATGCCTGACAATGTAGTGCTTTTCAGACATGCCGTGATCCGTAGTAATGGTCACCTTGTTGCCCTCCACCTTAACGACGGGAAAGTGGCTGCCCACCTTTTTCGCCCATTTGCCGGGATTTTCCTTGGTGTAAATCAGCCCTTTTGGAAGAGGCGCGGCGCCTGCGAAGGCGGAAGGCGCACTTGCGGCCATGGCTCCCGCTGCGGCTGCAAATGAGGTTTTGATAAAGTCCCTGCGGTTTTTCATTGCTTTCTCCTGATGGTTGAAGATGATGCGTCGGCTCATGTTCGTGAGCCGCGCCAGTTGAGACCCCAGGCCGCTGAGGATAGTTCCTCGCAACAACCGGCGCGCCGCACTCGATCAGGACAGAGTTGCCGGTGTTACTTTACATACTCGTTGAGCTTTTCCACCAGTTGCGTTGGCGTGATACCGTGGGCGAACTTGGTGATGAAGGTGCCATCCGGCGCAATCAGAAATACGCTGGCGGTGTGATCCATGATGTAATCATCAGGCGCCGCACCTTCTTCCTGTACTTTTTCCACCACCAGATTGTAGTTCTTGATGATCCTGTCCGTCATGGCCTGGCTGCCCCGCAGGCCGATCATGTCCTTATGGAAATAGGCGACATAGTTGGCCATGACTTCCTGGGTGTCCCGTTGCGGATCCACGGTGATGAAATAGGGCTGAATCCGTTTCGCCTTTTCTCCCAGACGCTTGAGGGCGGTGGAAATCACACTCAATGAGGAAGGGCAGACATCCGGACAAAAGGTATAGCCGAAATAGATCAGCTGATATTTGCCCAGGAGATCTTTCTCCGTCACCATTTTGCCGTGATGGTCGGTAAGCATGAACTTGCCACCGATCTTGCGCATACCGACGCCCTCGGCCCCGTCCTCCAACGCTTCTTCGGAAATGGCCTTTTTCTGTATGCATTGCTTGATCAGGCGGGTATTGTTCTTCATCAGATCGAGGTAGAGCTCCTCGCCGGGCTGCAGCTTGCTGCCAAAGCTGTCCAGCTCCACGATATCCACGGCAAGATCCTTTATCAGCAGGGGCAGCTCCGGCATGGGCATGTTTGCTTCTGTAAGCAGGCAGGCGTAACGGTTCTCCGTCAGCAATGCCCTTTCCTTCAGCAGTTGGGCGCCGCTGACAGGAACATCTGGCGAAGGCGTAAGCACACCCGCCACCTTGAGGGCGTAGGCCTGCTCGAAATATTGCTGGGTATCGAAATAGGCGAGCACCACGCCGCCCTGCAGCCCCCGGTAGCCGTATTCGAGCTGGCGATCCAGTTTGGCGATCTTGTTGTACACGGCATCACGGTTGCGCTTGTACAAATGGCTGCGCGCCGGATCGAGTAGCATTAGCTCCCTGGTGAGCAGGTCGATGAGGAGGATGGCGTTGCGGCTGTCCAGCCAGAAATGCGGGTCACGGGCATTATCGTCCTGCCGTTGCGGCAAAATCTTCAGTTCGGGGCGATCCAGCAACGTGACAATCCGGGAATCTTTCGGCATCTGGCCCAGGGGTTCCACCAGGAACTTTTCCAGTTCCGGCCCCACCCATACGATCAGATCGGCGCTCTTCAGGCTTTGCGTTTGCTCCCGCGTCAAGACCTGGCCATATGGCGTCTTGCCAGCCCCGACGAGCAGCTCCGGCGCTCCCGCGCCTTTGAGCAATCCGCTCAATATGGAATGCACGGGCTTGATGCTGACCACCACCCGCAACTGATCCTCCGAGGAAGAAGCGGGGCCGGAGACAAAAGACAGCAGCAAAGCCAGTATAGCCGGAATGAGGAAGTGACTTCTTTTCATGCGGGCGGCTTCCATCACTTGTCAGGGGACTGAAGTTCAGGGGAAAAGTTCTGGTTCAGGCGCTGGATTGCGGCTTCCAGATCCGCAGCAAATGCTTCTGTTGAAGGGCAAGCCGCTTTCGAGGCGACGAACTCCCGGTAGGTCTGATCCGTGACCGCCTCGAAAGTCCGGCCCAGCTCCCTGCGTTTGGGCAGAGCCTGCACCAAGGCCTTCTTAATGGCTTTGACCTGATCAAAATAACGGCAACCCAGGGCGATTCCATTCAGTTGTCCCATTTTCTCCAGGCTTTGGGTCTGCTCCTCTGTGGTGGCCTGGGCGGGAAAGCTCCATAGCAACAACAGCGCCAGAACAAATCGTGTACTCTTCAACATAGTTTAGAAATCGCATGGAAATCGATAGCCAGAAGTATACGCCATTTTGCCCCGGTCGGGCTGCAGGCGGTCATTTACTTCAAGAAAGATTTATGCTCCAGGGCAATCTGTGTTCAGGCGCCGCTGCGGGAAGGGCGGAACAGGGAAAACAGGCGTTGCAGCAATGATTGGGCAACCTTGCCCGGCTCTTCCCGGGTTGCAACCCTTTGCACAGTATGGCGCTGGGCTTGCTCGGGATATTCCCGAAGCCTCTTTTGGTAGCGTTGTGCCGACATGAGGAAAATCTTGAGCTGCCCCAAGGTAAAGGGTTTACACAGGAAACGGTAGATCTGGCCTTCGTTGATCATTTCGATGAGGCGGCCTGAATCAGCTTTGTCAACGATCAGGATCGACAGAACTTCCGGATGGCTGGCCTTGGAATCCTTAATGAACTCCAGATCCTCCTTTACCTTCTCGCCAGGCATAGCCACGATAATGCTTACATCCTGTTCCTTCAGATAGTCCATGGCTTCCTGCGGGCTGCTGACGGAAACGATTTTTGATTTCCTGCCCACCAGGCCTTCGAGCATTACTTTCAGTTCGCCCTGGGGGTTCAGGGCCAAGATGGTGGGAACCGTATCGTCACCGGCAACGGTGGAAGCTCCCCTAGCCGCTTCACGTTTGGCGGTGCGGTAGAGATTGCTGGAAATATCAGCAGCCAGCTTGACGGTTTCGATCAACTCGTCATTCTTCCAGGGCTTGGTGATATAGCGGAATATCTCGCCCTTGTTGACCGAATTGACCACGGCGGACAAATCGGAATACCCCGTCAGCAAAACCCGCGTGGTGTTGCCTGACAGCTGTTTAGTCTTTTCAAGTAGCTCCACGCCGGTCATTTGCGGCATGCGTTGATCAGACAGGATGACGTGGATGCGATTGCTTCTGAGAATATCCAGCGCTTCCGCGCCACTGTTGGCGAGATGGGTGTGGAAATGGGGCCTTAGCAGACGATCCAGGGTGCGAACAATCCTGGGTTCGTCATCAACGATCAGCAGATGCGGTTTGTTGTCCATTTCGCCTATTCATCAGTCTTCCGCCGTAATTCTATCCGTATGACCGCCAAATTGCCACATACCAAGACGTTTTCCGGCACACGGAAAAGCTGTTCATTCCTCCCCGGGTTGTCTCTTGACGGGAAGAGTGAAGATGAAATTCGTACCCTTGCCCACAATGGACTTGATGAATACCTTGCCGCCATGGGCGGTAATAATGCGGCGAACGATAGCCAACCCCAACCCGGTACCCTTACCTACGTCCTTGGTGGTAAAGAAGGGTTCGAATATCTTGCTTCTGGTTTTTTCGTCGATGCCCTGCCCGGTATCCATGACGCTGACCAGGATATGGCCTTTTTGCTCGACCGCCTTGATGGTTATCGAACCCTTGTCACGCCCTGCCGCTTCCACTGCATGGGCAGCATTAGTGATCAGATTCATCAGCACCTGGTTGATTTCAGCGGGCGAACCATAAACCTTGGGCAGGTTTTTCAGGCTGGTGATGATCTTGGTTTCCGGTGGAATCTCTTTTTGCGCCATCTTCAGGGCGCTGGTCACACATTGCTCGATATCAAACCAGTCCTGGGGGGAGCGGTCCTTACGCGTGAAATCGCGTAAATCATTGGTAACATGCTGGATTTGCTGGACGCCTTCCTGCATGTCGTCAATGATTTCCGGCAGCTCGTCGAGCATGGCCTCATCCTTGATGTTCTGAACCAGTGCGCCAAAATTCTCCAGCCGGGCGTTTATCTGTCCAGCATCTTCTGTTTCCCGCAAATCCTTTTTCAGGGTGACGAACTCATTCATCAGCAGCTGCATCTTCTCCATGCCGCTGTGCAGCACCTGAAGATTGCTATCCAGATAGCCCAGGGGCGTATTGATTTCATGGGCCACCGTAGCCGCCATGTTGCCCATTCCGGCAAGACTGCTATCCAGGTTCTTGCCTACCAGAGAGTCACTGGCCTTGGCGGCCGCCTGCTCGATCTCTTCTGTGCGCTCAGCAACGCGTTTTTCCAGTTTGGCATCGAACTGCCGTGCAGCGAGCCACAACAAAAAGGCGCTGATCAAGCCCGCAATGACTAGCAGCGTCGCCCATATAAGTACCAGTTGGTAGGTTTCAAGATGCCGGGCAAGCGCTTGCTCCCGGGCTTTCTCATGATAGGACTTGTAGAGCGAAATCAGCTCATCTCCAACCTTACGCGCATTTTGTGCAGCCACATCATTAATGCTGGAGTTGAGCTGAATTTTGCGCTCCACCAGCACCCTGGCGTGGGAAATGAAATTTCCCAGGGGATTGACGATTTCTTCCGGAAAACTCATCAAATCCTCGTTCATTTTGCTCAATTCCATCAGCAGGCGCATTTGTGTGCCTTCGTCTGGATTTTGCAGGAAAGCATTGGTTCGGTCGAAAATGGCGGTAATACGCTGGGCCTGCTCCTGATCACCTAGCTGGCGCAATCTTGCCGTAAGGGTTTGCGACGCCAGGGGCAGATATTTTATGGAATTACGCACCACGGCGAAATTTGATTTGAACTGCTCAATGGATTCCTCCTTGCTTTCGATAAGCAGCAGGAAACGATTGAGTTTGTTCTTGATCGCATCCGGCACCTCATCAGCAGAAAGATCGCCAGTGGCAAGCCGGTTCCTCAGCTCGCGCACCTGGGGCAGAAAAGAAGCCACCTGATCAAAATCGGAATTTGGCGTGGTATAGGTTTGCAGCGTGGCAAGACTCCAGCTTGCATCCAGCGCCTGTAGATTTCTTATATCTTCAATATTTTCCGCATAGGCATCCTGCTCCTGCTGCGGCCGGAGTTTTTCCAGGTTGAGGCCAAGCATGGCGCCGAATGCGATAACAGCCAAGAGAAGAAGGACGCCTGCAATTTTCTTCATTTTTCCATCTCCGGATGCTCACCCGCCAGGGTCTTGATGAAAGCCACCAGGGCATCTTTGTCCTCGTCCGGCGCTTCCCGTCCCAGCTGGAACTTAAACATGATGTCAACTGCTTCACGCAATGTCTTGGCATTGCCATCGTGCAAATAAGGCGGCGTAAGCGCCGCCATGCGCAGGCTGGGCACCTTGAATGAATGGCGATCCATCTCGTTGCCAGTCAGGTTGAATCTCCCCATGTCTGCCTTTTGGATATTGCCACGTTGTTTGAAGTAGGAATTGACTGCCCCGAACACCTGGAACATGTTTCCGCCAACCGCCACGCCCTGATGGCAGGATATGCAGCCATAGCTCTTGAAAAGCTCATAACCCTGCCTTTCTTGTTCATTGATCGCAGCTTCATCTCCGCGCAGATACTGATCAAAGCGGGAGTTGGGCGTAATCAGGCTGCGTTCATACTCGGCAATCGCATCTTTTACGTTTTTTCTCTTAATCCCGTCCGGATAGATCGCCTTGAACAAGCCAGGGTATTTGGGATCGTCATACAGTTTGGCCAGCACATCAGGCCATTGGCTGCCCATTTCCACAGGATTCTGTATGGGGCCGTCGACTTGTTCTTCCAGTGTTTCCGCTCTGCCGTCCCAAAACTGGCGAAACAACAACCCACTGTTGAAAACCGTAGGCGCATTGATGTTGCCTTTACGTCCCTGTATGCCGGTGGAAACTTTTTGCCGGTCCACACCTCCGGTTTTCAGGCTATGGCAGCTTGCACAGGAGATGGTGTTGTCTTTCGACAATTTCGGGTCATGAAACAGCAGCCGCCCCAAAGCAACTTTTTTCTCATCGACATCCACAGTAAGGGGAATGGGCTTGATCGGTTCATTGCGCAGCGGCTGGCCTGCTATTGCAACAGCAGCAACCAGGCCCGACAGAAGACCAGCGGCATACCGGAGCAGCTCCTTCCTTGCTTTGGATGTGGGTGGTTTTTCTCGTGTCATGCTGGGTGTCTTCATGTAACTTGATTCAAATTAGTCCGGGCACCCGGACCGTGAGCGCAGTCGAATGATGTGGCGTGTAATCGCCAAAGATGGCCAAAACGAATGCGGAAAAACAGTTCCCGAATGAAAGACCGGATGCATCTTTTCCAATGGCTGCCCTGGCTTCCATGCATCATTCCCCAAAATTCAAGCCAAGTCCATCATATTGCCAATGCCCCGCCCAGGGCAAGGGGTCGCTGCATTGCGTATGACCGGGTTCAACTTTTCAGCGATGCAGGCCTTTGCATCAAGCCAAGGCGCAGGTTGCCGCAAGCCTGTCTGGGCGTTTCTTCAGGTATATCGCGAACCCGGACGCCATCCGGCAGCGTGTTTTCCCTGCCCTCGAGCAGCAGTTTCATCATACAGTTTCCACCGCAACATTTTCCCGGCGAAAAAACGCCCTGGCCCTGAACCTGGCCGCACACTAGCAGATCATCAGGAAAAACAGATCATGGCTGGGAAAATGCACCCCGTGCAGCCATTGGGCCGGAGCGAAACTGCCCCCCACCGTCAGGGTTGGCGCCAGGGGCAGCCAACGATAGGGGGATAGTTGCTTCTGCGCTACATCATTCGGCGATGGTTCTACAGGCGAAAGGCGAGGTTTTTGCTCAACCCTTGCGAACCAGCTCGTCCATGCGCGCCCTGGCCAGCGCCCAGGCGTCGCCCCGGTTTTTTCCCTCCGCCATCAGCTCCATCAGGGAATACGCCAGTTGGCGGCCTTCCGGATCCAGATCTCGCAGCTTGGTCAGTTTGAACAGGCAGCCCGCCTTTTCGTGTTCAAGAGTATTCGCCAGCGCATAGAGGGTCAGGGACTTGGCGCCATGGGGGGAAGATTCGATTTCTCGCAGTATCGCCTCCAGTACGGAATTTGACATATTTGCTCCATGTGGCCATGCTCAACGCTCAAGTTACCGGATGTTGCGTCCATCATCCACAAATATCAACCCGGCAGCGCCCCTTGCCGGGTAAACACAACTTCTGGAGGAACCGGCAATGCCCCGATTCAGACTACTGGTCCTCAGCGCCAGCCTTTTCCTGTCAAGCGGCTGCTTGCTGGCGGTCGCGCCAACCCCGCAACCGGCTTCGGCGGATACCGCCACAGCGAAAGTAATCGAAACGGACGCACCCGCTGCAATGGAAACACTTGCCACCACCAGCAGCGCTCCTACGGATCAACCTCCCGCCATGGAAGCGCCCCCCTATAACCGCAGCTACCAGGCGGCCCGGCAGTCTCACGATGAGCTGGTAAAATCCATGCAGGCCCGGCGTGACGCCTTGCGCAAACAGATGGAAAAGCGTCGGGACGAGATTGCGCGCAAGCGAGCCGAATTCGCCCGACAACGCCACGGCGCTCTTGCAAACCAGCCGTTGCAGCAACAACGCCAGGAAGAGCTGGCCACTCGCCAGAAGAAACTTGAAGAACAAAAGCTGGCGTTTCAGCAGGAAATGGAAGCGCGCCGCAAGGCGATGGAAGCCCGCATCAACAGGGGCATCAACGCCATTGGCCGTTCAAATCCCGCGCCCTACTACCCGGCGCCGGCCCGGCCGCCTCACCCGGGCTATATCTATCCCTATGGGTCTTACGCTCCTCCGGGCAGGTAGCGTTCTTCAGTCGTTAAATCGTTCTTCCCCGGCATTGCCCCGGCGCTCCAGAACCTGCGCCTGCTCCCGGTTGAGCCTTTTCCAGGGCAGGGGCAGCAGGCCAGGCACCCGCCGGCGGTACTCCCGGTAAGCATCACCGTAATAGGCCAGCAGCTTTCGCTCCTCCAGCCAGGAGCCCAGTATGAAATACAGGGTCAGCAGCATTGCCGAAACCAGCATGGCGGCAGTCATGTCCCGGGTCCAGATCAGCACCAGTCCCAGAAAATACCAGGGATGACGCACATACTGGTGCAAGGGGGATATGCGGAAACGCTCCTGGTCTTCCACCCGTCGCTCGTCATCCCGAAGCTGGCGCAGACCGAGAAACTCCGAACCATCGTAATGACGCAGGGAGTAGAAAAACCCGCCAAGGGCGGCAAGCGCCAGGCCGTTGCCCACCCACCACCAGACGCCTTTCCAGGCGAACAGGATTTCGCCCCCCATCGTCCAGACGAGATACAGGGGAACCGTCAACAAGAGCGCGGCCACGGCATTGAAAAACAGCCGGTACCAGGGCATCAGCCGCGGCCAGCGGCCGGCGACCTGGCGTTTCACCCACAGCGAGGCCAGCAGGGAATGGATGACAAAATAACCCAGCCAGGCGGCAACCAGCCACGGCAGATCCGCGCTCATTTGCGGGCAACCCCGCGCCAACACGAGACCTGAACCGGCGCCCGGTTATTTGCCTTGCACATATTCTTCATCACTGAACGATCCTACCCAATGGGGCTTGAAGCCCACCAGTATGGCGACGATCCAGCCATTGAGCATGGATTCGGGAAACAGCATCATCGGCGCCAGACTCAGGAAGTTGTGTTGCAACTCCGCCCAGGAGTAACTGCCCGAGAGCAACAATCCGCCGGTAATCAATCCGGCCATGAGGACAAACACCAGGCCGCCAGCAAGAAAGGCGTTCACCAGCACAAATACGAAGAAATGCTTGGGCGCATAGGCCCGCACCAGGCCCAGAACCACCTGGGTGATCGCGGCGGGTATTACCACGCATAGCATTACGGAGGGAAAATACCCGCTCCAGTCATTCAACCCGGTGACGACAATGCCCAGCAACACCACGCTGCCCCCGACGACCGCCAGAGACCAGCCAAACATCAGGGTAATGGTGACCATGCCGGACAGATGCCAGAAGAAACCCGGCACCATTTCCACACGCATGTTCCAGAGGAAGAACAGGCATACCATGGCGCCGAGATAGACATGTTGCTGGTATCTTTCGCCCAGTCGCCCCCAGTCGGCCCAGCGCAGGGCATACCACAGGCTGGGGAAAAAAAGCGCAGCAAACAACAACGGCCAAAACGGAGCAAACAAATTACCCGACAATTCCATGTGACATGCCCCCGGACTGCTCAGGCGTTATCCATCTGTTGTCGCAAAAACTCTTTTGCTTCCGCTGCAGGCAGCGCGCGGCTGTAATAGTAACCCTGCACTTCATCACAACCCTCTGCACGCAACAGCGCCTCCTGCTCCCTGGTCTCCACCCCTTCCGCAACCACCTTCAGGTTGAGGGTTTTTCCCAGGGCGGTCACCGCCCGCACTATGGCCACGTCATCCACATTTTCCGCGACTTGCTTGATGAAGGAGCGGTCGATTTTGAGCTTGGCGATAGGCAGCTGCCTCAGATAAGCCAGTGAGGAATACCCTGTTCCAAAATCGTCGATGGCAAGTTGTACGCCCAGTTCCCGCAACTGGCTCATGACCGAAACCGCCTGCTGGGTCTGGGTCATGATGGAGCTTTCCGTCAGCTCCAGCTCCAGCCATTCCGGGCGGCAACCTGTCTCGCGCAGCACTTTTTTCACCACGTCCAGCAGGGCGTAGTCCGCCAGCTGGCGGGCGGAAATATTTACGGCCACGACGCCAACCTCTATGCCTTCGCTATGCCATTGAGACATTTGCCGGCAGGCCGTGCGCAGCACCCATTCTCCCAGGGGGAGAATCAGGCCACTGTCTTCCGCCAGGGGGATAAACTGCTTTGGCGACAACATCCCCAGCTCCGGATGGCGCCATCTCGCCAGCGCCTCGAATCCGACGATACGGCCGTCCTCGAGGCCGATCTGCGGCTGATAGTGCACCTCCAGCCCGTCACCCTCCAGGGCTTCACGCAGATCCGCCTCCAGCCTCGCCCGCTCCACGGCGTAGCGGGTCATATCCTCGACATAGAACTGGAAGGTGCCGCGCCCCGCCTCCTTGGCCTTGAACATGGCGGTATCCGCATTGCGCAGCAGGGTATGGGCGTCTGTGCCATCTTGTGGGAAAAGACTGATGCCGATACTGGCGCTGAGGACGAAATGCAGGTCTTGCACCATGACCGGCTGCTTGAATACGGCGTTCAGTCTCTGTACGCAATGCAGGGTGTTTTCCGCTTCTTTCAGGGACTCCATGACCACGGCAAACTCGTCTCCGCCGAGGCGCGCAATGGTGTCCTCGTCACGAATCCCGTTCTCCAGTCTCGCAGCGATCTCTTTCAGCACCTCATCACCGATGGCGTGTCCGAAACTGTCGTTGATCTGCTTGAACTGATCCAGATCGATATACAGCACCGCCAGCATCGCTCCTTCGCGCGCCGCCCTGCGCAGGGATTGTTCGAGCCGGTCGAAAAAGAGCTTGCGGTTGGGAAGGGAAGTGAGGGGATCATGATTGGCCAGATGCTCGAGCCGGGCCGCTTTTTCGCTGAGTTCCGCTGTTTTGCGCTTGATGAGGAAATGAAACAGGATGGCCACCGCCGCCAGCAGCAAGCCGGCAAGACCACCCAGCACCAGCACCCACTTGATCCATTGAGGAAGATGTTTTTCGGCGGCCAGGGGCGAAAACCAGCGCTCGATGAGCTGATAGTACACCGACTGATCATCCGCCTTGTAGGCGGCGAGATGTTTGTCTATGGCGTCGAGCAAAGGCTGCTGATTGGACGCCGCCGCAAAGCTCAACAGGGAAGGCCGCACCAGTATGCTGGTTTTCTTCAGTTGGTATTCACCGGCATATTTCCTGCCAAAATAGATATTTGCCAGGCCCGCATCGACCCAGCCGATTTTTACCAGGCGGAAGACGTCGCTGAAACTGTTGACTTCATGAAACACCGGCGATATGCCCAGCTGTTCGAGTTTTTCCCGGATTGCCTGGAACTGGATGCTGCCCTTGACCACCGCCAGGCTCTTGCCATCCAGCTCCTTGAGAGAAGGAATGTCATTGTCATTTCGCACATACACCACGGACCAGCTCGACAGCACCACCTCCCGGCCAAACAGGAAGCGCCGGGCGCGTTCTTCCGAATACGCCACGTCCGGCAACAGGTCGATGCTTCCCTGCTCGAGCTGCTGCAAACAGACCGGCCATTCGCAGGGAAGATAATTCAGGGACCAGCCTTCCTCTGTTGCAATCCTTTCCAGCAGCTCGATGAAGAATCCATCCGGCTTCCCCTGGGCATTGACGAAGATTTTCGGCTCGTTCTGATAGATGCCCACATCGATAACCTGCCCCTGCCCCGCCTGGGCAAGGACGAGCAGCAATAGCAGCACACAAGAA
The DNA here is from genome assembly GCA_027068795.1 of Sedimenticola sp. Taxonomy (GTDB): domain Bacteria; phylum Pseudomonadota; class Gammaproteobacteria; order Chromatiales; family Chromatiaceae; genus Thiolapillus. Next base: position 20,355 of record JAMOMB010000234.1, read on the forward strand.
CGAACCACAACAACCAACGCGAACTCTCCCGTTCTTCCTTTCCAATAAATGACGAGAAATCATACCCCAAGTTGCCCGGACTGTGCCTTGATGACGCCATGGCGGGCTAGGAAATCAACACAGTTCGCTTATTTTTCAGGCCACAAGCCCCGAGAATGAAACGCCGAACGCTTCACAGTTTATCGCAAATCAGGATGCAAAGCAGACCCGGGCCGGGAAATACCCCTGCCAAGGAAAGCGCTTCCCGGGTGAAATTACCGGTATAATTCCCTCAACTTCCGACTGCCATGCCCGTAACTTCCATAACCTGATGCAACGTAAAGCTGTAGCACTGATCTCCGGTGGACTGGATTCCCTGCTGGCCGTAAAAGTCCTGCAGAATCAAGGCATCTATGTTGAGGGCATCAATTTCTTCACCGGTTTCTGCGTGGAGGGGCACACCCATGCCATCCGCAAAAAGGATCAGAAAAAACCCAAACGCAACAATGCCCTGTGGTGCGCCGAGCAGCTGGGCATCAAGCTGCATATCATCGATATCGTGGAAGAATACAAGGACATCGTATTCAACCCGAAGTACGGCTATGGCG
>JAMOMB010000235.1 GCA_027068795.1 Sedimenticola sp.
GGCGTTGTTCGAGGAAGACAGTCAGACGGAAGGCGTGATCCTGGTGGGGGAGATAGGCGGCTCTGCCGAAGAAGAAGCTGCAGAATACATCCAGCATCATGTGAGCAAGCCCGTGGTGGCCTATATTGCCGGGGTGACTGCGCCTGCGGGCAAGCGCATGGGGCATGCCGGAGCCATCATCAGCGGTGGCAAGGGCACAGCCGAAGCCAAGTTCCAGGCGCTGGAGGCGGCGGGAGTGCATGTGGTGCGCTCACCCGCCGCCATGGGCGTGCGTATGATGGAGGTACTGGGCGCTACAGGGTAAACCAGACTTCCTTGTCCAGTTTGCTGTTGTCTTGCAGCGGCAAGTGATTGCTGCTGGAAAAATCGCCGGGTGACAGGCTGTTGATCAGCGTATCTTTGGGCAGCAGCCCCAGATGTACATAGGTTGCCGTCGCCAGCTCGCTGCAGTAGAAGGTTCGGGTGTTGGTGCTGATGCCCATCTTGCCTTCGATGAAGTGCTCGGCCATTTGCTCCAGGGACGGGAATGCCCTGCCATCCACATCCCGCATGAAATTTTCCAGAGAATTCATGAAACGCTCGTCACGGCTGGCATGGGCGCGGCGCCAGGCGAAGCGGTAATGTCGCCCGTTATTGTATTTCCGCTTCATGCACAGCTGAAATACGGATTCCGCATCCAGCAGATGCACGCCGGAGCGCTCGCCGTGATCCAGTATGTCCGTCAGGGTGGTGATCTCGTCGCTGGTCCACAACAGGGGGCGGTCGTGGCCGGGTAAACGTATTCCCAGTGCAACATGGGAGAAAGGCGTACCGTCGATGTCCTCGATAATCTCGCTTTCCAGCCCTGGGCCGTGAAAAAGAAAAACATCGCCGCAATGGATGGAGTTGCTGATCTCGTTAAAAGTGGTCATTACTTGATTTTTTCCCGCAGGTTTTTTGGTAGTATCTACAGTGAACAAATACATTGGTTTTGAAGTTGAATCCGTGGGTTCAGAAGGGAGCTGGCGCTTGCGCAAAGCACCCCGGATGGGTCCGCGGATTCAGGTTTGAAGGCCAGTCTACCAGTTTGAATCTGGAGTGAGGAGTGTAATTGAACCGTCTGTCCGGCTGGCTGCTGCTCTTTCTATTGCTTTGGGTTCAGGGTTCAACTGCTGGCGGTCACCAGCAGTTGCCGCTTTCCTATGCGGTTGCCAATGAGACCTTCCATCCGGATCGGGCGGCGGATCTGGTTTTCAGTGCGTATACGCCAGAAACCCGGTTGCCATTTGCAGACCACCCCTACGGGATGGTTATGCGTGTGCAACTCCCGTCTTCGCCAGAGCAACTGGCGGAATACAACCTGGTTCTTCGCCCCAAGTACCTGCTTGAAGTCACCGGCTGGTTCAAGTTGGCCGACGACCCGCAATGGCATAGCGAGAAACGGGGGCGCCTGCTCGCCAACAAGCCTTCTTACTACTCTACCCAGGATATCGTCTATGAACTGGGCGGGCGGCTGGATCGCTCCCAGCCCATATACCTGGTTATCCGGGACAACGGGTTGTCGAAACCGCTGAGCGTAACCCTGATTAAGCGCCAGGAGTATCTGCTGGATGATGTCGCCTATTCCCGCAACACCATTGCCTTGTATGCGGTCATTTTGGTGCTGGCGCTCATCAATTTGATCTTTTATGCGTTCATCCGCGAGAAGCCGTTTTTGCTATACAGCGTTTACATGGTGCTGGCGTTGCATGCATTGCTCTGGCAGGAAGGGTGGATCGGTAAAATCTTCTACTTGCCGGACTCGCTCTTCGTAGATCGTTCCCTGCATTTTTTCAGTATGCTGCCCATTGTGTTTTTCTACTGGTTTTATCGCGCCTATCTGGGCTTGGACAGAAAGGTTCTGGGTGGAAAAATTCTTCTGGGCTTCCAGATCGGCTTTGTAGCGATCATTTTCCTGACGCTGCTGGATAGTTTCTGGTCGGGCATGCATGTCCGGCATCTCTGGGTGGACTTGTTCAATGGCTTTCTCGCGCTGGGCGCAGTCAGTGTTTTTGTCTTGACATTGCGCTACTGGATCCAGGGGCACAGGTTGGCGGGCTACCTGTTTGTCGCAAATTTCCTGCTCATTGGCGCAACCCTGATCAGAATCGCCTATGCCTTCAATTTTGTTGCGGAAAACGCCTACTGGCAAACCCATGCCTTTGAAATTGCGCTGGCGATTGACGCCATCCTTTTGTCCCTGGCGCTGGCTGACCGCACCTTAAGCATCAAAAAGGAGCGGGATCAGGCCAAGGTGGATCTGGTGCGGGTGGATACCGCCTATCAGCGTGAGCAGTTGCTGGCGACCTTTGTGCGAAAACTGCAAATCAGAGTGGCGGATGATGGCCATTCCGATGTATCCAAAGCCATGGACAGGCTTCTGTTCGACAGCATCAACCGTATCCTGCCCGTAGCGGAGGTAATGGTGCTGACCGGGCATGACGGGAATGCCCGCTACCGCTGCCTGGGCGGGAACCGGATTCTGGGAAAGCTGTTTACCCAGGTTATTGAAAAACAGTTGCCGCAACTGATGAAAGATTGCCGCGGTGGGTTGATCAGCCGCAGGAGTATTCCGGATTTTCCTGATACACGGGAGCGCTACCAATGCCTGCTGATACCCGTGAAAAACCGGGAGGAAGCAAATTATTGCCTGTTGCTGCTCGTTCCAAAGCAACAGTATCTGGACAGGGATGTGATTTCAGGTCTGCGTGAATTCATAGAAAAGGCGGTGCATGCGTTGATGGATGCGGAAAATGTGGAGCAGATACGCCACTCCGCGCGCCATGACAATCTGACCGGGGTGCTCAATCGCGCTTCCATGGAAGGGCATATTTCCCGGTCGTTGGCGCAGTGCCACAAGGAAGGGAAAGAACTGGCGCTGGCTTTCGTGGATATCGACTATTTCAAGAAATTGAATGACACCATGGGGCATGACTTTGGTGATGATTGCTTGAAGCTGCTGTGTCGTTCCATGCAACAGGTGTTGCCGAAAAATGGATTGATCGGTCGTTTTGGCGGGGATGAGTTCCTGCTGTTGCTTCCCGGTCTGAACTACCGGCATGCGCGGCGGTTTCTGGAAAAGCTGAATCCGTTGCTGGCGTCGGCAACAGAAAACAGGGCGCAGGCATTATCGGTCAGCATCGGGATTGCGGAATGCCTGTCGGGACAAAAAATGTCCATGGCGGAACTGCTCAAACAGGCGGATATGTCCTTGTATGCCGCCAAGGCAGCAGGCAGGGCATGTATTGGCCCAAGGGTGGCAAACGCAAAGACCGGCGAATAGCCGGTCCTTGTCTGGGAGCGTCTTGTTGCAGGCTGGCCTTACATGGCCTTGATATGCGCGTTCAGCCGGCTCTTGTGGCGGGCAGCCTTGTTCTTGTGGATGAGGCCTTTACTGACGGCGTTGTCGAGAACGGGCACCGCGGCCTTGTACGCTGCGCTGGCGGTTTCCTTGTCGCCTGCTTCAATGGCATAAACCACTTTCTTGATGTGAGTGCGCAGCATGCTGCGACGAGCCGCATTGTGTGCACGGCGTTTTTCCGCCTGACGGGCGCGCTTGCGTGCTTGCAGTGAATTGGCCACCTTGTACTCCTGAAATCTTGAGGTTGTTCAGTAAAAAGACGCGAGATTATGTCCCTTGGCGTTTTCTGTGTCAAGGAAAATTAATGAGAAAAACGGATTGTTATGCACAACTTCCGCCTGTTTGACGCCTGGATGGGCAATTCGTGTGTATGGCATGATGAACGGAGTGTAACTATCGGAATATAAAGCCATTTATCCATATGCCCCAAGTCCGGGCCAAGATGCCGGCTTTCCGGAAGAGACAGCGCTTGGTAAAGCTTTTCTCACCTTTTCCACAGAGTTATCCACAGCCTGTGCCGATAAGCTCCTCAAGGCTGTGCGCCGATGCAGGAATCGATCTTGGTCAACAGCTCGATGAGCGTTGTGACTGTGCCCGCGGATTGATTGCGCCAGGCTATTTCCGCCATGGGAGCAATGGCGCAGTTTTCGGGAAGAGGGGCATTCTCATGAATGATTTCCCATAGCTTTGGAAGGAATATCCACTGCAGCCATTGCTCGAATGTCATGCTGTCATGACAGAAAGGAGCGGTGCTTTTCAGTGCATCTGCAGAAGGTGCGGCATCGGACCACCACCCCTGCAGGCGCAGTTCTTTTTCCAGGCGTTGTAAATGCAGGGAAAGTTCCTGATAATCGTTATTCATGCGCTACTTCCGACCTTTTCCATAGGCCCGATTATGGCAGATATTGAAACGCCACCGGTATTCCAGGCGGCCTGCAAGGCGCCTTTTGGTTGGGTTGCCGTCGCCACACGGGACGGGGCTGTTTGTGAGCTTGATATTTTTCAGCAGAAAAAACCCAGAACCATGGCTGCTGCTGATCCCCTGGCGGAAGAAGTCTGCGCAGCATTGCAGCGTTGGTTCGCCGGAGGGGGGTGGCCGGCTGATATTCCCGTCGCGCCCGAAGGAACCGCATTCCAGAAAAAAGTCTGGCGCGCCCTGCAACAGATCCCTGTTGGAGAAACCCGCACTTACGGCGAGCTGGCAAGAAAGCTGGGTAGCGGCCCCAGGGCGGTTGGCGGGGCCTGTCGCCGTAATCCGGTGCCGTTGCTCATTCCCTGTCATCGTGTGGTTGCGGCCAACGGGGATGGCGGTTTTGCCGGGCGCACGGATGGCCGCAGGATGGAGATAAAGCGCTGGCTTCTCAATCATGAATGATGCACAAGGCATGCAGCTGTTTGCCGACATGCTGTGGCTGGAAAGAGGGCTGTCGAAAAACACCCTGGATTCCTATCGATCCGATCTTCAGCATGTGGCCCAATGGCTGGCGGAGCAGGGGCATAGTGGCTTGATTGCTGCGCGAAGAGAG
>JAMOMB010000236.1 GCA_027068795.1 Sedimenticola sp.
CATGCTGATGCCCTGTCCCCGGGCCAGGAGCCTGCGGGCGAATTCCCTTGCTCGGCCGGCATAACCCAGCTCCGCAAATTGATCGGTGAGCCAGTCCTCGAACAGCAGGAACATGGCCTTGGCCTTGGATTGCAGCTCGGGTTCGTTCTTCCCAAGCTCTGCGTTGAGGGTGCCCATGGGGCATCCGTAGCGGATCAAGGAATCGATGCTGTCCGGAAGAATCTCAAGAAATCGGTTCAGGCGTTCGATTGGGGTGCGGTACTGCCCCGACCAGGTTTGCAGCATATGGTCAATGCGGGAAATACGGTAGGACAATGCGGCGGCGAGAATCTCTTCCTTGCTCTTGAAGTAGTAATAAATATTTCCCCGCGGCACCCCTGAAGCATTGACCACATCCGTAAAAGACGTGCTGTGATAACCCTGGTGGTAAAAGAGCCGGTTGGCTGCTTCAACGATTTTTTGCCGAGTGCGCGCGCTTTTTTTGGACATTATGCTGATTTATATGTCATGTGCTACAAATTATTGTATAAATTATAGCATAGTTGGATCATTGTATTTAGACGACCATCATAATTTTGCGGATTGCAACCGGCCTGTGTTCGCATGGAAGAAGAGACTTGGGTCACATTTTTCCCAGGTGACATGACGTAGCATGCGTGCACTCACATAAAGTCGGCTTTTTGCAGGATCCAAAAATTGGATCAATGCCACACGAAAATCGCGTAACCCAGAATTGTATTGCTGGATGCAAGGCCAGCCCTAAACCGGAGCTTCCATAGATGGGTAGCTGCTGGTCTTGAAATGGAGGTTCCGGTGTCACCCGCAGCGTCTACTGGATTCGGATTCACAGGTCCTAAAATATCTCTAGCGCCATGGTTTGCCCTATTGCTTGTCTTTACTGTTTCGGTAACCACGGCAGATGGCAGTAAGTACATACAGGAAGCGCCTGGGGGCATTCTGGAAGGCATTGGCGCCAGTGCGGATGACGGTGTTAGCGGGGAAGCGCCAAACCTTCGGGCGTTCTACATCGATCCGGATGGTGACGACAGCGCTGATGGTCTGACGCCGCAAACGGCATGGAGAACCCTGGATAATCTTGCAAACAAGTACTTTAGTGCGGGTGAGGGGGTTTTGTTCAAGCGCGGTGGTTACTGGAACGGAACCTCGACCCTGCCTTTTCAGGGCGCCAGGCAAGGCACTGCAGACAATCCCATCGTATTTAGCGCTTACGGCACCGGACCGAGACCCGTTATCGACTTTACGGTTACCCAAACACCGGTATGGACGCCCGAAGGCAACGGGGTCTATTCAACGCCGTTGGCATCGGTCACCCGTCTTCGCCGGATGTATGTGGATGGTAGCGAAGTTCTTGATGCAACCAGCTACGACGAGATGCTTAGTCATGAGAAATACATGTACTGGCATGACCAAGATACGAATCTTCTCTATATCCAGTTCAACCCCGCGGGTAGAGAAATAAAGTATTCGACAACCCATGCATTTATTTATTTTGGCTCCGGTTCAAGGCATATCGTGGTCAGCGACCTGGATATCAGAGGCGCCAAGTATTCCCTGAGCTTTCCCAAGACAGAAAATGTGCTCGTAAAGAACAACAATTTGGGCGAGGGTGGACATATTGGCATAAGCATCACCGGGAATAATCATGTGATCACCAATAACATTTTTGACAGCAAACGGCCAAAATTTGATTATTCGGATTCTTCCTCAACAGCCCATGGCCCTCATGAGGCGATTGCCATGAAGGGAGAAAACCGCAATGCGCTTGTTTCGCGAAATACCATACGAAACTGGGCCCATAGCTCCATGGCTTCGGGTGGCGCCAGCAATACGGGTTTGAAATTTTATGCGAATCATGTCGATGGATCTCATTTGACCTATGGAACAAAATTTGAGTTGTTTTCTGGAACCGCAGATGTGGAGGTGTGGAACAACTATTTCTACAAGACAACCAGACAACAGATCGGCGGAAAGAGAATACATATCCACCACAATATTTTCGACTCCATGGCGAACACACCCGTAAAATCCTACAACACGGGTCAAGCCATAGGAATATATGATTTTGGCGAGGAAAACTCGGACTCGGTGATTGAAAACAATGTATTCATCAATAGTGATGGCGCCGCCATTGTATTCAGTACCAGAGGCAGTTACATGGGGTCGCATATCATCCGCAATAACATTATGTACAATAACGGAAAAGATGCGGTTACCTATCCTGGTGATCCAAAAGGCATTGCTGTGCAGATCAAGACCGGCTCTCTTCAGGATTCCCGGTTTTACAACAACCTGATTTACTCGGATATCACCGACAAGGTGATGATGACCGGGAATGAGCGCAACGGGCCGACCTACACTGTTGCGGAATTCGATAGCGCCAATCTGCCGGGCAACAACATTGGTTTTGATAATCTGCAGGCAGATCCCTTGTTCGAGAATGCGGATTCATTGCAGTTGCAACTTGACCTGTCCAGCCCGGCAATCGGTGCTGGCGTTCAACCCCAGGCTGCCAGGGATTGGGATGGGTATGAAATCATCCCGCCCTATGATATAGGCATCTACAATACGGCCAGCCGCCCCGTGAACCCGATTTTTACTGATGGCTTTGAGTAGCGCAGCAAGCCGTTTTCTTTAAGCCTTACGCAGCAAATCGACCCGATGGGGGTTGACAAAACTGGCGCCATTGGGGGTAAGGTGAGGCGCAAATGCCTGCCGCACCTTTTCGTGTAGTTCCTGGTCAATCTGGTGATCGGAATGGCTGGGGAACAGCATTCTTTGCTCGAATTCGGCAAAGGTGCTGAATTCGGATCTGGATTGGAAGAAAATTTCCCGTTCGAGTAGAAAATCACCTTTTTCTACAGCTTTTTTCAGAGCGTCGAATGCAGCCTGACGGACTTTTTTTTCGTCATTGAACAGGCGCAGAATGTCATTAAACTCGCCTGCGTATATAGGCTCCGATATGTATGCCAGTCCGCCTGGTCGCAGCACCCGGTGTATTTCTTCCATTGCCTTGTCCATCTGCGCCACAGGCACATGATGCAGGGATTTGAGCATGATGACGATATCGAAACTTTCCCCCGGGAGCGGGATATTTTCCGCGCCGGCATAGACAAATGTTACCTTTGGCAAATCGGTAATTTGCAGGTTTTTTGCATGCTGTATTTTGTCCACTTCCGTGGCGGTAATGGAATGGACGGGAAAGGTTTCCGCAATGGTGCGCGTCCAGCGGGCGCTGCCGCACCCAAGCTCCAGCACATCCGCATTGGTGAATGGCAGGACTTCTTCCATGATGTCGATCTCTGTGGAATCTCTGTAAGAATCGCTTTGTAACTGCATTGCCTGTCCTGCTGGTGCTTGGGTACTGAATGGTTTCCGCTATAATGGGGTAAATTTACCACAGAGCCGGATTCAATATGCCAGTCTATCGCTCCAGAACCACCACCCATGGCCGCAACATGGCCGGCGCCCGCGCCCTCTGGCGCGCAACCGGAATGAAGGATGATGATTTCGACAAGCCCATCATCGCCATCGCCAACTCTTTCACCCAGTTTGTTCCGGGGCATGTTCATCTGAAGGACATGGGGCAGCTGGTCGCCAGGGAAATCGAGGTGACTGGCGGGGTGGCCAAGGAATTCAACACCATCGCCGTGGATGATGGCATCGCCATGGGGCATGGTGGCATGCTTTACTCCTTGCCGTCCCGGGATCTGATCGCCGATTCCGTGGAGTATATGGTCAACGCCCATTGCGCCGACGCCCTGATCTGTATTTCCAACTGCGACAAGATCACGCCGGGCATGCTCATGGCCGCCCTGCGCCTGAATATCCCCACCATCTTTATTTCCGGAGGCCCCATGGAGGCGGGCAAGGCGGTGGTGCATGGCGAGGAGCTGCATCTGGATCTGGTGGACGCCATGGTGATGGCGGCGGACGACAAGGAGAGCGACGAGGATGTGATGACGGTGGAGCGTTCCGCCTGTCCCACCTGTGGTTCCTGTTCCGGCATGTTCACCGCCAATTCCATGAATTGTCTTACGGAAGCCCTGGGGCTGGCGTTCCCCGGAAACGGCTCCCTGGTCGCTACGCACAAAGACCGCAAATGCCTGTTCCGGACGGTGGGCAGCAGTATCGTCGGGCTGGCAAAGCGTTACTATGAACAGGATGACGCTTCGGTATTGCCGCGTTCCATCGCCACGTTCGAGGCGTTTGAAAATGCCATGGCGCTGGATATCGCCATGGGCGGCTCTACCAATACGGTGCTGCATCTTCTGGCCGCGGCCCATGAAGCAGGCGTGGATTTCACCATGACGGACATTGACCGCATGTCACGCAAAGTGCCCCATCTGTGCAAGGTGGCGCCGTCCATTCAGACCTATCATATGGAGGACGTGCATCGCGCTGGCGGCGTGTTCGGGATTCTGGGAGAGCTGGATCGTGCGGGGCTGTTGCACCGCGACCTGCCTACAGTGCACTCACGCACCGTGGCGGAGGCGCTGGCCCTGTGGGATATGCGCGTCAGCAACGACGCCAGACGCCACGAGTTTTTCCGCGCCGCCCCCGGCGGCGTACCGACCCAGGAGGCCTTCAGCCAGGACAAACGCTATCCCAGCCTGGATCTGGACCGGGAGAACGGCTGCATTCGCGACCGGGATCACGCCTACAGCCAGGACGGCGGGCTGGCCGTTCTGTACGGTAACCTGGCGGAAAACGGCTGTATTGTAAAAACCGCGGGCGTGGACGAATCCATACTCAAATTCAGTGGATCCGCCCGGGTGTTTGAAAGCCAGGAGGATGCCGTTACGGCCATTCTTGCTGATGAAATCGTGCCGGGGGATGTGCTC
>JAMOMB010000237.1 GCA_027068795.1 Sedimenticola sp.
AATCCGGGTAAACCGGGGCAGACCATCAAAATTCAGCAACGGATTGGACATGGATACGAATCATCTATTCACGAGGCAAAAAAGAAATATACCGCATTCGTTCCCGGAAAGATAAGGGCGCCGCCGCTACCTCGCCTCGAGCAAACCCAAGAAAAAAAACCCCGCTATCACCGAGGATAGCGGGGCAATCCGGAACGCTACGACGGCCGTTCGAAAGGCCGTCAAAACACCCAGTTTTTATTCGGCTTTCATTTGGCCGATTTGGGCGCTTCCTTCATCGTTGCAGCTTCTGCCGCAGGGTTTTCAGCAGCTTCATACACGGCAAATTCCTTGGCGCTGAGATCACCACTGCCGTCTACATCCAGTTCCTTCCATTTTTCCACCAATGCGGGCATGGCGGCCGCCTCATCCTTACTGATGAATCCGCTGTAATCCGCATCCAGCGTGGAGAAAAGATTTCCGGCAGTAGCGGCAACCGCAAACAAAGCGCCCATGGCGGCAACAACAATTTTCTTAGACATGATATTCAACTCCTTTCATAGTTATAAACTCAAGCAGACCAGACACACGAAAAATCTGGCCACGACACAGATAAAGCAAACGCCGTGCCAAAGAAAACTATCAACGCCTTATCAATCACTTAGGAACAATCCTCCCTTTCCCTTACACCAGATCTGTCGCTTCCCGGCGACACCATATTCAAACGCTTCGGCAAACCCCCCATAACCAAGGCGCAGACTGCTGTCGCTGTTTGGCGACAGTTCGTATCCTGGCCTTATCTTTGGCAGAATCGGTGCATGTCCATCAAGCCCGCCACCATTCTGAAGCTGACGCTACTGGGATTCATCCTGGTCGCCATCCCCCTGACCATAGGCCTGCTCAATACCATGCTGCAAGTGGACCGCCTGGCGGCGCAGATGCAAAAAGCCGTTCATGATTCCACCCAGGCGGTGGAATCCGGGCGCCTCATTACCACCCAGGCGCTGAATATGGAGCGCAGCGCATTGCAGTACCTGGTATTGAGAGATGCGGGCATTCTGTCCCGCTATCAGAGTCAGCGCGAATCCTTCAATCAGGAGATCCAGCGCCTGTTGCGCCTGCCGCTGGATACCGCCCTGGCCCAGCGCTTGCAACAATTGCAGGAACATGAGGCCCGGCTCTACCAGAAGCTCCAACAGGTTCCCGATGAAACAACGGAAAACGCCAAGAAGCTGGAGCCGGGGGAGCAATTGTCCAATCTGGCGGCTTCCATCCCTTTCGACGTCACCACGCTCATCGCCAGGGAAAGCCGGCGCATGAACCAGCAGATCCGCAGGGTCCGGCAACTGCTGCTGTGGCAGGCGGCGGCCCTGATTCCCCTGGCCCTGCTCATTGCCGCCATCTTCAGCGTGCTCATCTCCGGGCCCCTGCGGCATCTGGGCGCCGCCATCCGCCAACTCGGCTCCGGGCAGTTCGATACCCCTATCGAAGTCAAGGGGCCGCAGGATATCCGGGAACTGGGCAAGCAACTGGACTGGCTGCGGCGGCAGCTGGCGGCGCTGAACGAACAGAAGATGCAATTCCTCCACCATGTTTCACACGAACTGAAAACGCCGCTTACCACCATCCGGGAAGGGGCCGGACTGTTGCACGAAGGCATTGCCGGAAGCCTTACCCAGGAACAGCGGGAAATCGTGCAGATACTGCACAGCAACAGCCTGCAACTGCAATCCCAGGTAGAAAGCCTGCTGAACTTCAACCTCGCCCTGTCCCAGGAGCACCCTCCGGAACGCAAAATCATCGACATCGCCTCCCTGATCGCCAAAGGAGTGGAAAAACACCAGTTGACATTGAAATCACGGGCGATATCCATAAACAGCCACCTGGCATCCCTTTCTGTGAACGGGGATACAGAACAACTCCAGGCGATCATCGACAATCTTCTTTCCAATGCCATCAAGTATTCACCCGAGGGCGGAGAAATACAGATTCTTCTGCAGCAGCAGAACCAACAACTGCTGCTCGATGTCATAAACAGGGGAGAAAGCATTGCCGAGGAAGACAAACCCTATTTGTTTGAGCCTTTTTTTCAGGGGAAATCGCCTTCCAGCGGCCCGGTGCGCGGCACCGGGCTTGGGCTGTCACTGGTAAAACGATATCTACATTTGCATGGAGGCACAATCGAGCTGCTGGAAAGCACCGAGAGAACCCATTTCCAGGTTATCCTGCCCCTGGCGGCACAGGTGAGTACCGAATCATGAACCGGCTTATACCGCCCATTGCCTCTCTGCTTCTAGGCGCCTGCACGACTGCGCCACTCCAGACGCCAAGCCTGCCGCTGGTCGTGGAACCATCAATCAATCCCAGTTGCGCCAACCTCCTGGATGACTATGAAACCTTCTCCCTGATGGATGGCAGGGGGCGCAAGCAAATGCTCGACGACGTCTCCAGCGCCTGGCTGCTGACCAGGAACAACTGTGAGCAATTGCGCCTGGCGTTACTGCTCAGCCAACCAGACCGGCCGGACAATGACCGGCGGAAAGCATTGAAGCTGGTCAAGGAGCTTCTACGCAACGAGAAACTGCTGGATGCGCAAGCACACCAACTTGCCAGACTGCTTCATGATCAGCTTCGGCAGGCGCATCTGCAACAGCGAAAGGTAGTGGAACTCAAACAACGCTTGCAGGCGCAGCATAGCGCCTCCAAACAGCTTGCGGAACAACTGAACAACCTGCAGTCCCAATTACAACAGCTGAAGAACATTGAGCAAAACATCAATGAAAAAGAACAGTCCATCATCACCCCTTCAACCGGCAATCTCTCCGATGAACCACCATAGAATTCTGCTGGTCGACGACGATCCCGGCCTGCTCAAACTGTTGTCCCTGCGCCTCGAAGCCAACGGTTTCCAGGTCGATACCGCCAGCAGCGGCCGGCAGGCGCTGGGGAAAATCGACACATTGCGCCCCCATCTCATGATCACCGACCTGCGCATGCAAGGCATGGATGGGCTGGAGCTTTTCGACGCCGTGCAGAAGCACACCCCCTCTTTGCCCGTGATCATGCTCACCGCCCATGGCACCATTCCCGACGCCGTACAGGCCACGCGCAAAGGGCTGTTCAGCTACCTTACCAAGCCTTTTGACAGTGGGGAGCTGCTGCAAAGCATCAACAACGCCCTGAGCCAGTGCTATGGACATGACAAGCCGGAGCATTCCGCCAACGACGAGTGGCGAAGCGAGATCATCAGCAACAGCGCAGTAATGGAAAGATTGCTGACCAAAACATGGCGGATTGCGCAAAGCGATGTGAGCGTATTGATCCAAAGCAGCAGCGGCACCGGCAAGGAGCTTCTGGCGCGGGCGCTGCACAGGGCCAGCCCCCGCCACAAGGCGGCTTTCGTGCCCATCAACTGCGCCGCCATCCCGGAAAACCTGCTGGAATCCGAACTTTTTGGCCACCGCAAGGGCGCCTTTACCGGGGCGGATCGCAACCGCAAGGGGCTGTTCGAGGCCGCCAATGGCGGCACCCTGTTCCTGGACGAAATCGGCGACATGCCCCTGGAGTTCCAAGCCAAGCTGTTGCGGGTGCTGGAAGACGGCGAGGTGCGCCCCGTGGGCGCCACGGAAAGCTTTCCCGTGGATGTGCGCATCGTTTCCGCCACCCATTCCGACCTGGAAGCCGCCATCGAGGCCGGCGAGTTCCGGGAAGACCTGTTCTACCGCCTGAACGTCGTGATGCTGGAAATTCCACCCCTGTCCGAACGCCGTGAGGATATCCCCGTACTGGCCAGGCATTTCCTGCATCAGGCCCGGGCGCGGGGACGCTGCCAGGCCCGGACTTTCTCTCCGGAAGCCATGGAGGCCTTGATGCTGGCGCCATGGAAGGGGAATATCCGCCAGCTGCTCAATGTAGTGGAACAGGTGGCGGCGCTGTCCATGACCGCCATCATTCCCGAAAGCCTTGTGCAGAACGCACTACGCAACAAATCCGGCGGCATCGTTTCCCTGGCGGAGGCTCAAAGCAATTTCGAGCGCAACTATCTGGTGGAACTGTTGCAAATGACCGGCGGCAATGTAACCCAGGCGGCGCGCCTGGCAAACCGGAATCGCACGGAATTTTATCGCCTGCTCCATCGCCACGAGCTGGAACCGCAAATATTCCGCCACTGAAAAAATCCCCAAAAAAGCGCCCCGGCCATGCGGGGCGTTTTTCCAACCAAAGGATCCGGTTCGCGTTATTTCAGATTCACGACCGTATCGATCTCAAACCCGCGTTCCGTTCCCAGCATGCGGAAGTCGATCTTCCCGTAGACCTCCGCGGCGGTTTCCATGGATTGATAGGCCGCTTGCAGATCCGCGGCCTCTTCCCCTTGCATGGATTGCACCATATTTTTCATCGGGGGACCGATTGTCTGAAACAACTTGTTTGCATCATAGCTCATGGAAAAGAATGGCGGCGCATCCGCGACCGGCGCCGACAAGGCCTGGTCGATCCCGTCGGGAGCCGTATCGCCAACGATCAACGCCAGGGTCTCACCCTTGATGGCGGCGAAAGTGGGGGGCGCCACCGGCGACATGCTTTCCAGAGGGACGCGAACAGGCGTACCATCCGTAGGTATATCCAGCTGCGCGAGCTGGGGACTGAGCATCCCCGCCATGCTGAACATGCTCTTGGGATCCGTCGCCGCCAGCAGTACCTGGGCATCGACGGTTTTGGGCGTCATGGTTTGCGTATCCACTTCAATATTGTTGACGGTAACGCTGAACCCCCTGATTCCCATGCCTACCAGCATGGGATTGAACGCCACATCGACGCCCTGCATGGCCTGGGCCAGCTCTTCCTCGTTCACCAGCTCACAACCCTTGCCTGTTTCCAGGAAGTTGCGCAGCATGGCCTTGATGCCATCACGAATCTGAGGCAGATCAAAGCCCACGCCAAAGCTCACCATGCCGTCATTGGGCACACCGACGCCCGGCACCGGCGCAGACATTTTCTGCAGCCATGCCGCAACACCAGGAGAGGTCTCCAGCGTCGCTCTGATCGCATATTTCCGATCCGTCACCTCGGTGAAGCCGAAGCTGATCATGGGCACGGACTGGACTGTGGTCTTTATAAAGCCGTGACAAGCCGCGGACAGCTCCTTGGGGCTGACGCCAAGCCCCTGAAGCACCTGCGCATTGATGCCCTGGGATTCTCCCAGGGCCATTTCCGCCATGCGCACCAGATCAAGATAGCCGTCACCGTATCCGAGGAATTTGCGCTTGCTGCTGAACGCCTTGAAGGCGCCGGTATCCGCCAGGGACTTTTCCGGCTTGGTTTCGCCAAGCGCCAGGGGCAGCATCTCGGCTTCCGATTTGGCCGGCAATACCGCCATGATCAGATGCTCCTTGCCGACTGCAAGAATACCGACCAGTTTGTCCAGCTCAAAACGGCGATAACTGATATCGCCCCGGGTCAGTTTTTCCGCCTGCATGCCGCTACGCTCTTCTACCCGCGACAAAAAAGCCTCTACTTTTCCCGCATCCAGGATCTCCACCCAGGCTACGGGCAACATGCCCAGACCATAGATCAGGCTGCGTCCGTTTATGGGCAAGCCCAGGGATTCCAGCCCTTTTGCGCTCATTTTCCCTTCCAGTTCCGCCAGGAATGCGTCCACCAGCTTCACCATGTCCTGCCCGGCTTCATCAGTATCCGCACCGGAAACCGCCAACTCCGCACGCAGGGAACCATCCTCCAGGTTCACAGCCGACGCCTTCAGCAGCTTCTCGCTCAATTCCAGAGGCAGCTTTCTGCTGCTGGCGAATACATAGGGCGAGTCAACCGGCACCAGGGCGAGAAGATTAAATTCCGCAACGGCTTCCTCTGCCGCCGCCTTTTCCGCTTTTTCCGCCTTGTCGGAGTCGCTACAACCCGCCACCCCAACCGCCAGAACGCCGGCGAGCAAATATTTGTTCATTTTTCCATAAGATAGTTTCATGCCTTTCTCAACTCCGTAAATCCTCGATTACCGTTTTCGTATCCGGACGCACACCCCGCCACAGGTAGAATGATTCAGCGGCCTGTTCCACCAGCATTCCCAAACCATCCAATGCTTGCAGCGCGCCATGTTCCCTTCCCCACTTAACGAATGCCGTGGGTTCGGAAGCATACATCATGTCATAAACCCAGGCATTTTTCCCGAGACAGCGGCCAGGGATATCCGGCACCTCACCGGACAAGCCGGCCGCGGTGCCATTGACGATCAGATCAAATGCCTGCCCATTGAGTTCATCCAGCCCGCAACCGGAAACCGGCCCAAAAGACCGCAGTTCCGCCGCCATCTCCACGGCGCGGCGGGCGGTACGGTTGGCAATCACCAGGCAGGATGGCTGTTGTTCCAGCAATGGCCGCACCACGCCACGGGATGCGCCACCAGCACCGAGCAGCAACACCCTGGCGCCGGCCAGCACAAAACCATGGTTCTGCTGCAAATCCCGCACCAGGCCAACGCCATCCGTATTGTCGCCAAAAATGCGCCCCTCTTCCTTCAACATGAGGGTATTCACCGCTCCGGCGGAATCCGCCCTGGGGGTCAGCTCATCCGCCAGACGCCAGGCCTGTTCCTTGAACGGCACCGTGACATTCAGCCCCTTTCCGCCTGCGGCAAAAAACCCCCGGACATCATCGGCAAAATACTCCAGATCCCCCAGGATTCTGTCGTAACTCAGATCCTGGCCCGTCTGAGCGGCGAATTTGCGGTGAATCAGCGGCGATTTGCTGTGCGAGATGGGATTACCAATAACCGCATATCTATCCATCATACCGGAGGCCATGGGGAAAAAACGCCAACTATACGGAATTCCGCACCATGGATCCAATCCAAACACCTGCGGCAACCCGCGTGCGGGGTTGATCCATTCCGGGCTTCCGTGGGGACAGCGGAACAATTCAACCTCCTTTACGCCGGCATGGATCCGGGCCCAGTGTTTCAGGCGTTCATCGCTCCCCGTCAGCGCCGGGATGGAACGCCCCGATAGTTGCCGGATTCCGGCATACGCCTGACGCAGACGGGCTCGTTCAGCGCTTCCTTAATAAAGACTTAAGCTTGCTGGCCTAGAATTCCCTCTCGACACCGCTCGTCGCCTGTCCCGGGAAAGCACCAATGCAAGGGGACAAGCATCCGATACGACAAGTGAAGCCACACCAAGCCAGTGTTTTTAACCAGGGAATCCAAGAACAAGAACATGAAAATCGTTATCTATACGCATGATACGTTTGGGCTCGGCAACATCCGCCGCATGCTGTTAATCGCCGAGCACCTTAACCAATCGATCAAGGATGCTTCCATACTATTGATTTCCAGTTCCCCCATGTTGCACGCCTTTCGCCTGGGCAAGGGGATTGACTACATAAAACTGCCAACCATATCCCGCAACATACAGGGCGAGTACCAGACGCGCACCCTCGGAATGACCCTTCAGGATATGGTGAAAATGCGCGCCGATCTCATACTTTCCGCGGTACGCAATTTTTCCCCGGATGTGATTTTGGTGGACAAGAAGCCACTGGGGCTAAAGCGGGAGCTTACCGCCACCTTGCGCTTTCTAAAAGAGCAAAAAGCGCCCACCAAGGTCTATCTGGTGCTTCGCGACATCCTGGACCGTCCCGATGTCACCCACAGGTACTGGAGAAAGAAGGGATACTTCAATGTAATCGAGCACTACTACAATCAGGTGCTCATCCTGGGCGACAAGACAGTCTATGACGCCGCCCGGCTGTACCATTTCCCCTTTGCCTGCCAGCAGCTCGTGCACTACTGCGGTTATCTGCGGCGTTCCGGGGAAGATTTGAAAGACGCACAATGGGTGCGCAAGCAGCTCGGCATCGGCAAGGAAAAAATCATTCTGCTCACCACCGGCGGCGGGGCCGATGGCGAACGCATTCTGACGCATTTCCTGCAATTTTGGCGGCGCCATGATTTGGGGAAAGATGTCCATGCAGTAGTCGTGCATGGGCCGGAGCTTTGTCCACAGACGCAGCAACAGATCACAAGCATTGCCGGGCAATGCCGGCAAGTAAGCCTGCTCGAGTTTACCCCCCATCTGCCCAGCTTTATGAACGCGGCGGAGGTTGTCATCTCCATGGGCGGCTACAACACCTTGTGCGAAGCGCTCTCGCTAAACAAGCGTATTCTCTGCATTCCCAGGGTCACGCCGGTCAGCGAACAACTGATTCGCGCCAGCAGATTCGCCCAGCTCGGAATGCTGCAGCTTGTCCATCCTGATGAGCTCACCGCCAGAAAGCTGGCTACCGCCTTGCACCAGTTACTGGAGGAAAAACAAACCATTCTTCCAGGCGCGGCATTGTCCTTTGACGCACTGGAGCAAATAGAAAAGCAACTGACGAAAGAGCTGCCAAACCACAAACTGCCGCCCCCGGTTCGGCTCGCAGCGCAGAAAGCCGCTTTTCCGGCGTACAGGGTTTCCAAATGATTTTTGTCGATCCGGCAATACGCCGTTGCAGCCTCAGGGCATCCAGGCCGCATCAGGCCCCGCCTGCAAACCCGGGTTGTGGCACCGACACCGGCAATACCCTGAATGCGGCGCACGCCTGAATCCCCTTTCGCTCCTGGCTTTACACAAGAAGAGTCCCAATCATGTCTACCCCGGAATTTCCAGTCGGTTATATCGTCAAACGCTATCCAAGATATTCAGAGACCTTTATCGTCAATGAAGTGCTTTCCCATGAACGTGCCGGCGCCGATATCCATATCTTTGCCCTGAGGCCGCCAAACGATACGCACTTTCAGGACATTATCGCCAGAGTCAGGGCGCCGGTTCACTATCTGCCCTACAACAAGATGAAGCTGGACAACTGGCTCGGCATGATCACGGAACTGACGGGAAAACTCCCCGGCCTTCGCCGGCATCTGGCAGACAACCTCCATCACGGCGCCCGGGAAATCCTGCAGGCAGCAGTATTGGCGGAACAGGTTCAGCGCCACGGCATTCGTCATCTGCATGCCCACTTCGCCACCTATCCCGCTGAAGTGACGCGCCTGGCCGCCCTGTTTGCCGGCGTAAGCTACAGCTTTACCGCCCATGCCGTGGACATCTTCCACGAAAGCGTTCGCACGGAAGATTTGCGTGAAAAATTTTCCGATGCAGCTTTTACAGTGACTGTCAGTGATTACAACCTGGACTATCTGCAACAGCGCCTGGGCGCAATCCCCTCCACCGTTCACCGCATTTACAATGGCATGGATCTCGACCAGTTCACCTGGAAGTCTCCCCTGCAACGCCCCCCGGAGATTATCGCCATTGGCCGGCTGGTCGAAAAAAAGGGCTTTCGCGACCTGGTTGACGCCTGCGCCATATTGCGCCGCAAAGGCACCCCCTTTCGTTGCCGCATCATTGGCATGGGCGACCTGCGGGAAGCCCTGGCGCAGCAAATCATTCACCACGGCCTACAGGATGTCGTGGAACTGAGCGGCCCCATGCCACAAAACGAAATTCGCAGTCGCATCCAGTCTGCTGCGGTTTTCGCCGCTCCCTGCGTGGTTGCGGCTGACGGAAACAGGGACGGCCTGCCTACGGTTTTGCTGGAGGCCATGGCCCTGGGTACGCCTTGCATCTCCACCGACGTCACCGGCATTCCGGAGGTGATCCTGCATGAGCAGACAGGCTACCAGGTGCCACAACATGACCCCGACGCCCTGGCTTCGGCGCTGGAAATCCTGTTGCAGGACGGACAGAAACGTGAAGATCTCGCCCGGCGCGCACGCCGACTCATCGAAGAGCATTTCGATGTAGACCGGAATACGGCGCTCATCCGGCAGCAATTTTCATTGGCAGCGGCGCCTGTTTCGGCGTCGGCCGAGCAAAACCTGGAAATGGTCTGATGCGCATTGCCTATGTTTGTGCAGATCCCGGCATTCCCGTATTTGGCTGCAAGGGATGCTCTCTCCATGTACAGGAGATGCTCCGCGCCTTGGTCAACCTGGGCATGAACGTAACCTTGTTTGCGGCAAAACAGGGCGGCGATCCACCCGGGGATTTGCGCAAGATCACCTGCCACATACTGCCGCCGCAGGCGCAGCCGGGGCAAAAACCGGATCGCGCCCAACGTGAGCAGCAAGCCATGGACGCCCATGACTGGTTCCTGCAGGCATTGCAGCAAGAAGGCGATTTCGATTTGGTGTACGAGCGCTATTCCCTGTGGAGCCATGCGGGAACGGCATATGCTTCCCGGCATGCCATTCCCAGCGTGCTGGAGGTCAATGCCCCATTGATGGAGGAAGCAAAAAACTACCGGGGCCTCATTCACGAACAGCAGGCGCGCCAGATCGCCCGGCAGAACTTCCAGCGGGCCAGCCTGATTTGCTGTGTCTCACAGGCGGTGGCGGACTATGTACAGAGCTTCGCACCAGCACGCGGCCGGGGAAAAGCGGCATTGCCCGCGATTGTCACGCCCAACGCCGTCAACCCCCGGCGTTTTGCGGCATTTTCCACAGCCAGGGCGCCCCGGGAACACTCTGCCGACCTGGTCATCGGATTTATGGGAACCCTGAAACCCTGGCACGGAATCGACTACCTCTTGCACGCCTTTGCCCGGTTTCAACAGGAAAACCCCTCAAGAAAGGCCAGGCTCCTGATCATTGGTGACGGCCCGCAGCGCGCTGCCATGGAAGAGTTGGCCAGACAACTGCATATCGACGACCGGATACAATCCACGGGAGCAGTGGCGCCGGATGATGTGCCGGGCTGGCTGGAAAAAATGGATATTGCCGTTGCCCCCTATCCGCCGCTGGAAAACTTTTATTTCTCGCCCCTGAAAGTTTTCGAATACATGGCTGCCGGCTTGCCTGTTATCGCCAGTGATATGGGGCAGATCAAGGATCTTGTTCAGCATGGGGAAAATGGCCTGCGGGTGCCGCCCGGCTCGGTCATGGATTTGACCGAGGCCCTGCAGTTTCTCGCCGACCACCCACAGCAGGCGGCGCAAATGGGAAGGCGGGCGCGACAATACATCCTTGAACACTATACCTGGGATACGGTTGCGCAGCGGGTGCTCACGCAATGCCTGGACAACCACGAAAAGAACGCCAGCCTTGCTCGTCCCGCCACCCAAAGGAACGCAAACTGATGGCCCGCCCGAAGTCCATACGCACCGCCTTGCCGGGCATTTTGCATTTCGTGCGCTACTTTGCCCCTGCTATCAAGGAGCACAGGGGCACCATCGCCGTGGCAATGCTCGCCCTGTTCCTGCAGACCCTGTTCAGCTTGCTGGAACCCTGGCCGCTGAAATTCGTCATCGACCTGATTACCGATTCGCAGCAGGGCCGAACACAGGGGTTGTTGCCTGCATTCATCACGGAGCTGTCAACCACGGAATTTCTCACCCTGCTGGCCATTGCGCTGATCATCTTCGCTTCCCTGCGCGCCTTGTTCACCTACATCAGCACCATCGCCTTTGCACTGGTGGGACACAAAGTATTGATGCGGGTGCGGGAACAGCTATTCAATCACATGCAACGGCTTTCCCTTTCCTACCATTCCGAGGCGCGCAGCGGCGATCTGGTGATGCGCTTGCTCAGCGATATCGGCATGATACGCGAGGTTACCGTCACCGCAATTCTGCCGCTGCTGGGCAACTTTCTGGTTTTGGCAGGCATGTTGGGGGTCATGTTCTGGCTGAACTGGCAACTGACCCTCATTGTGGTCGCCATCATGCCGGCCCTGTTCGTTCTGACATTGTTCAAAAGCCGCAAGATCCAGCGCGTTTCCCGCAAGAACCGCCAGCGGGAAGGCGCCATGGCCGCTACTGCCTCGGAAACCATTGGCGCCATCCAGACCGTGCAATCCCTGTCACTGGAAGATGCTTTTTCCAAGCACTTTTCCGCGCAAAACAAGAAGAGCATCAAGGAAGGCGTAAAGGCGAAACGTCTCGCCGCCGGGCTGGAGCGGATCGTGGACGTGCAAATCGCCATTGCCCTGGCGCTGGTGCTCTGGTTTGGCGCCCGGCATGTACTCGCGGGCACCCTCAGTCCGGGGGAACTGCTGATTTTCGTCTTTTACCTGAAACGGGTTTTCCGCCCGCTACGGGACTTTGCGAAATACACCTCACGACTTGCCAAGGCGTCCGCCTCCGGGGAACGCGTACTGGAGGTGCTGCAGCAGGAATCCGATATTCAGGACCAGCCGGGAGCGAAGGTTGCGCCCGCCTTCCGCGGAGACATTTGTTTTCAGGATATCCACTTCGGCTATGTTGAAGCACACCCGGTACTGAAGGGCATTCAGCTGGATATTCGGGCGGGAGAAACCATCGCCATTGTCGGCGCTTCCGGTAGCGGAAAAACCACCTTGTCCAACCTGCTGCTGCGCCTGTACGATCCCCAGCAAGGCAAGGTGCTGATTGACCAGCAAGACATCCGCGGCCTGACGCTGGCTTCACTGCGCAAACAAATGAGCGTGGTATTGCAGGACGGCCTGCTGTTCTCGGGCACCGTGCTGGAAAACATCATGATCGGCCAACCCGAGGCAACCCAGGAAGCGGTGGAGGAAGCGGCGCGCATCGCCAACGCCCATGCCTTCATCGAGCAACTTCCCCAGGGATACCAGACTCCAGTCGGGGAACGGGGCGTAACCCTGTCGCAAGGGCAGCGCCAGCGTATCGCCATTGCCCGCGCCGCCCTGCAGAACACCCCCATCCTGATTCTGGACGAACCCACAACCGGACTGGACAAAGACAACGAGCACAAGGTCAGTCAGGCCTTGAAGCGATTGGCGCAAGGGCGCACCACACTGTATATCACGCACCGGCTGGAAGCCGCGTTACAGGCAGACCGGGTAGCCCTGTTCGCCCAGGGCCGCATTCTGGCCTGCACCACGCCGCATGAACTCATGGAAACCAATCAGTCTTTCATGGAGCTTTTCCAGCTCCAGCAAAACAGCGGAACAAGCCAACCTACTGGCGAGGGCGTCTCATGACCCACGCCAATGGTTTATCGACCATGCCCATGGATAGACGCATCAAAGGCTGGGAGCACTTGCTGGACACGCGGCTGTTGCTGCGCGAACTGCAGCGGGCCTTGCCGCATAGCGAAATCCAGTCAATCCAGAAACACTATATTCGCTACAAACCCGGCACCAGCCTTCTGGTGTGTTATCAGATGCAGGCGGACGGCAATGCTTACGCCCTTTACGCCAAGTCCTACAACGCTGATCACTCCAAGCTGTCCAACAGCCAAAAAAAGAGTTTCGAAGCCGTCATTGGAGGCATCGGACATCTGCTCCTGCCCCGGCAGCATATCGAAATCTACCTGGCGCCCAATGACGCCCGCTTGCGTTCCATTCGGCGCCTGCAAAACCCCCACCGCAGATATGTGCTGCTGAAACGGACGCTCATGAACGGCTCGGGCAACAAGGATTTCCGCTTTGCCTCCATCGAGACTTTGCAGTACAAGCCGGAACGTCGCTATGTTGCCTGCCTGACACTGCCGCAAGGACACAAGGCGGTACTCAAGGCCTACCGGCAACGAGCCTACGAACAGACGCTTGCCCATATACAGCAACTCGACGCCCTGGGCATCTCATACTTCCCGCCTCTTATCGGGCAGCACAAAGAATACGGCATCTTGCTGTTCCAATGGCGCGAAGGAGAATTGCTCACCGAGTGCTGGCAGCGTCCTGATTTCGACGTCTCCACGCTGGAGAAGCTGGCGCAGCAACTGGCCAGCTTCCATCGAGGAAGATGGCGACAAGTCATCGCACCGCGCAAAAACGATCTGTCAGCCATTGTGCAGGGCATGAAGCACCTCACGCCCCAGCTCCATGACATCGCCACCCGCCTCGTTCAGCAACTGGAATCGCAGCTTCGGCAAATCCCCAACCTCGAGGCGCGCTGCCATGGCGATTTCTACGCAAAACAGATTCTGTGCCATGGGGACAATCTGTACTGGCTGGATCTGGATGACATCTCCCTGGCGCACCCCGGCAGGGACATAGGAACATTCGTGGCCCACCTGCAATGGGATGTGCTGCGCCACCGGTTGACTTCCCAACAGGCGGCAACCTACGAGCGGATATTTATCAGCGCCTATCAAAGCCACGCGACCCATGAGCTACCACTACAACACCTGTACACTCTGGTCGCCCTGCATCTGTTCCAGTTGATTCACCATCCGTTTCGCAATTGTGAAAGCGAATGGGTCGAGCAAACGGAAAAAATGCTGCTCTGCATCCAAAAATACCTGCGGCAAGGCATGCAAGGAAAACCACAGGGCTGCCACGCAACCTATCCCCGGCGCCCCCATATACATAACCCGTTCAGGCTGAAAAAAGACGCCACTTTGCATTCCCTGTTACAGCAGGCGCTCGATCCGGCGCAGTGCATACGCTGGTTCAGCAAATACCTTCCCGAGCGGAATATCCAGGCCATTGAAGAAATTTCAGTCCTGCGCTACAAGCCCGGAAAACGGCTTCTCCTGCGCTACAAGCTCATGAGCGCAGGCGGCGAGCTGACCTTGCTTGGAAAAATCCGGGCCAAAGGATTGCACCGCTCGGTATTTCGCATCAACCAGCAACTCTTTGAAAAACGGCATGCCCTGTCCACCGGCACAAGCTGGCAGGTTCCGGAGCCCCTGTGCATGATTCCCGAATGCCAGATGTGGCTGCAGCGGCAAGTTCCAGGACGCGAGTATACGCAGCTCCTCAGTGAAGGCGCCGGGGGAACCATGGTAGAGGCCATTGCCAATATGAGCCACAGCCTGCACCACAGCGGCGTCCGGGTGAAGAAGTCACATGGCGTGACGCAGGAGCTGGCGGTTCTGAAACAACAGCTTTACAAAGTTGCGGATCAACATCCCCATTGGCAGCCCGACATCCACAAGCTCTACACGCTACTGCAGCAGTATTCGCTTCCATTGCTGAACCGGCCTTCCTGCTGCATTCACCGGGACTTCTATCCCGACCAGGTCATGGTGAACGGCCAGCAGCTTTATCTGCTGGATCTGGATTTGGCCTGCATGGGCGACCCCTGCCTGGATATCGGCAATTTCATCGCCCACATCCAGGAGCAGGCGCTGCGGGAAAAAAACGATTTACATGCCTACCAGGACATTACAGAACGCCTGTCCGGACATTATCTGCAACTGAGCGGACATCAGCCGCAGGATGCCGAAGCCATCGCTATCTATCAATTGTTGAGCCTGGCCCGGCATATCGCCATCAGCCAGCGGCTGCCCGAACGCAGCCACCTGACGCCTATTTTACTGACAGCCGCACTTGAACAGGTACAAGCACGACTATGAGCAACCCCTTGATTTCAACAGCCCGTGGCGCCTTGCTGCTTGCGCTGATGCCCTTGCCCGTTCTCGCGCAGGACGCACAACAATCCAATGCCGGCAGCAGCCAGATCATCATCAGCAACCCCGATGACTACCGGCCAGACGACCAATTCACCATCCAGGTATTCGGGCGTGATCTGATCATTGGCGGGGAATATGAAATCCGCGCCGAACAACGGGGCAACTATGCTCTCAGCGATACAGACAACGACCGGGAAAAATACCGGCAGAAACTGGAGCTGGAGTTTCGCTACGACATCAGTTCCCAGGTAAAAGCCCTGCTGGAAACCAAACTGATTTCCTCCGCCGATCATCGCGCGGATCAGCGCAGCCATCTTGACACCCTGGAACGCGGGGAAAGCTGGCTGGATATCAGCCGTCCCCTGGGCGGCAAAAGCACCCTCGGCCTGCGCATCGGCAGGCAGAATTTCGCCGAAGAACGCGAATGGTGGTGGGATGAGGATCTGGATGCGGTGCGCCTCTACTATGCTTCTCCACGACTCAGCCTTGAACTGGGCCTGGCTGAAGAACTTGGCGGCAAAGCCACGAACCAGCCCCTGCCGGAAGACAAGAGAGACATCCAGCGTGTGCTGGCGCATCTGAGCTGGGAATACAGCAAAGGACACAAACTGGAACTGTTTGGCCTCTACCATGACGACCGTTCCTCCACGCCTGAAGCGGGCGATCAGCTTGCCGCAGACAAAGAGGATACATCTGACGCCCGCCTTGTCTGGTACGGCATTCGGGTGCGCGGAAAAGACAAGATCAAGGATCTTGGGAAAATCCGCTACTGGGTGGATCTGGGCGCAGTGAAAGGCAAGGAAGACCTGCTGGATTTTGACGACATTTCCACAGGGCGTATTGAAGTCACAGACGCCATCCGGCGGGACGTGAAAGGCAGCGCCATCGACATCGGCCTTACGCTGAAAAGCAAATTACCGGGGCAGCCGTCATTTACCCTCGGCTTCGCCCAGGGTTCCGGCGACAGCGACCCCGCCGACAACACCGACCGCGCCTTCCGGCAAACCGGACTGGACGACAACAACGGCAAATTCAACGGTGTAGACAGCTTTCGCTATTATGGTGAATTGCTCCGGCCACAACTGTCCAACATCCGCATCAGCACCGCCAGCCTCGGCTATCCGCTGCTTCGCGACAGTTCCATCGAAATTCTCTACCACCGGTATCACCAGGTTGAAGCCAGCGACCAACTCAGCAGTCGCCTGCGCATCAGCCCCGACGGGCGAAATACTTTTCTTGGCGACGAAATCGACATCGTACTGGGGCTGGAAGAATGGAAAAAACTGGAGCTGGAGCTGGTCGGCTCCGTGTTTCGCGCCGGAGACGCCTTTGCGGATCGGGAAGGTGATTTGTCGTACTTCATCAATCTGAAACTCAACTACAACTTTTAGCCGGATAGAGGCGTCTCGAACAGTTCGGTTTTTGTCACGCCAGTGCAGGCCGGCGTCCCGGGTTTTCAAGAACTCATGGATGCCTGCAGCGGAATGACGATTTATGAAGACATCCCTATTTCATCAAAACATCTGGATTCATGGAGAATTGAGCATTGAAAATTAGTGTATACGGTACCGGTTATGTGGGATTGGTAACAGGAGCCTGTTTTTCCGAAATGGGCAACGTAGTAACCTGCATGGACGTTGACGAAGCAAAAATCGAGGGGCTGAAAAAAGGCATACTCCCGATTTACGAACCCGGACTGGAACAATTGGTGCAGGAAAACTACCGGGAAGAACGCCTGAAGTTCACCTCTTCCATCAAGGTTGCGGCAGCCAACGCCTGTTGCCATTTTATTGCTGTGGGTACGCCTCCCAGGGAAGACGGTTCAGCAGACCTGCAACATGTTTTGCAGGTTGCAAGGCAAATCGGACAACAGCTGCAACAAAAGTACAACGTGATCGTAAACAAATCGACAGTACCGGTTGGCACTGCAGAAAAAGTCGCCCAAATCATCCAGGACGAGCTGGATAAACGGGGCGAATCCGATATCGAGTTCGATGTGGTCAGCAATCCGGAATTCCTCAAAGAAGGGGCGGCCATAAACGACTTCATGCGTCCCGACAGGGTTGTCATAGGAACAAACAGTGCAAGAGCGGAAAAAATCATGCACGGACTCTACTCCTCCTTCACCCGCGTCCATGACCGGGTCATGGTCATGGGCATACGCGAAGCCGAAATGACCAAGTACGCCGCCAACGCCATGCTGGCCACCAAAATATCCTACATCAACGAAATCGCCTCTCTGTGTGAAGAACTTGGCGTGGACGTAGAACAAGTGCGCGAGGGCATAGGCGCGGATCGGCGCATCGGCTACCACTTCATCTATCCCGGCTGCGGCTATGGCGGCTCTTGCTTTCCAAAGGACGTGCGGGCGCTGCAAAGAATGGCCGAAGAAGTCGCCTTCACCCCCCATGTGCTCAATGCCGTCGAATCCAGGAACGCGATACAAAAAGAAAGTCTTTTCAACAAGATCAACGCCCATTTTGGCGGTGATTTCCAGGGCAAGACCATAGCGCTGTGGGGTTTGTCCTTCAAACCCGGCACGGATGACATGCGAGAGGCCCCTTCACTGGTGCTTATCCGCTCACTCCTGGAAGCCGGAGCATCAATCCAGGCGCATGACCCTGTCGCCAACAAAACCGCCAGGGAAGAGATGGACGAACAATGGGTAAAACAAAACCACATCCGTTTTTATGATCATCAGTATGATGCGCTACATGGAGCCGACGCCCTGGTGCTGGTCACGGAATGGAAGCCCTTCCGTAGTCCGGACTATGAAGTGATCATGGATCGCCTGAACAGCCCCGTAATATTCGATGGAAGAAACCAGTACAACCCAAACCACCTGAAAGAAATGGGTTTCAAATACTACGGAATCGGCAGGTAATGGCCCCGGCTGCCCCGAAAAACCCGCCCTACGCTCCTTTCACCCCGTATAACAATTTTCTCTATGCGCATCAACTTATTATTTGAAAAACAATCGGCAAACTCTTATCCCCAAGGCCTTGCAACTGGAGTAAAATCCTCCCTGAATCATTCCTTGGGAAGCCCTGAACAAGTCCATTTGCATCACCCCGGCGCACAACCCCATGAACAGATTCACACGCCGGGGTAACGACTTGATCAAAGGCTCCCATGTTTTTGTTTAGGGGCTCCGGAACCAGTTCCGGAATGTAGGGGGACGCAACACCATGGAACTCAAGAATATCAACCAGATTGAAACCGCCGCCCAGTCCGGCCGGCCGGAGTTGTTCCGCCTGGGTATCGGGCTGCTGTTCATCATCCTGATCATGATGTACACCGGCTACCAGTATACCGAGATCCATAATGGCCTGATGCTGGTGGCGGCAGCCATGATCGGCGGCTACATGGCCATGAACATCGGCGCCAATGATGTGGCCAACAACGTAGGGCCTGCCGTCGGTTCGCGCGCCTTGACCCTGGGGGGCGCCATTTTCATGGCCGCCATCTTCGAGGCGGCGGGCGCGCTCATTGCCGGCGGCGAAGTCGTAAGCACGATCAAGAAAGGCATCATCGACCCGGCGCTCATCAACGACCCCGATGTATTCATCTGGGTGATGATGGCGGCATTGCTGGCGGCCGCAATCTGGTTGAATATCGCCACCGCCCTGGGCGCCCCCGTCTCGACCACCCACTCCATTGTCGGCGGCGTACTGGGCGCGGGCATTGCCGCCGGCGGCCTGGGCATCGCCAACTGGGCGAAAATGTCCACCATTGCCGCCAGTTGGGTCATCTCCCCCGTACTCGGCGGGATTATTGCCGCGGCCTTCCTGTATCTGATCAAGCGCACCATTACCTACCGCCCCGACATGATTCAGGCATCCAACCGCATGGTGCCCATACTGGTGGGGATCATGGCCTGGGCTTTCAGCACCTACCTCATCATCAAGGGGCTGAAAAAAATCTGGAAGGCCGACTTTTTCAGCGCCCTGGGCATTGGCCTGATCATCGCCATCACCATCTTCGTGATCGTCAAACCATTGATCGCCAAACAATCAGGCGCGCTGCCCAACGAAAAAAGCAGCGTCAACAGATTATTCACCATACCCCTGATTTTCGCCGCGGCCCTGCTGAGCTTCGCCCATGGCGCCAATGACGTAGCCAACGCCGTCGGCCCTCTGGCCGCCATCAACGACGCCATCCTGCACGGGGGCATCGCAACCAAAGCCGCCATACCCCTCTGGGTCATGATGGTGGGCGCCATCGGCATCGCCATCGGCCTGGCCCTGTATGGCCCCAAGCTGATCCGCACCGTCGGCTCGGAAATCACCGAACTGGACCAGATGCGCGCCTTCTCCATCGCCATGGCCGCCTCCATTACCGTGATCATCGCCACCCAGTTGGGATTGCCGGTCAGCTCCACCCACATCGCCGTGGGCGCCGTATTCGGCGTAGGCTTTCTGCGGGAATTCATCAAGGCCTCCTATGCGCGCATGATCGAAGACATCAAAGCGCACCACGCCGGGGAAGATCACGAAGTGATCGAGGCCTTCCTCAACGATTTCCGGCGGGCGTCCGTGCACGAGAAAGGCCGCATGCTGGCGGAACTGAAAAGGCACAAGGCCAAGGCGGAGCTGACCAAGAAAGAACGCAAGGGACTGAAAAAAATCTATCACAAAGAGCTGGTAAAACGCTCTGCCTTGATGAAAATCGCCGCCGCCTGGGTAATCACCGTTCCCGCCTCCGGCCTGATGGCAGCCATGCTGTTCTTTACCATCCGGGGCATGATGCTGTAAGGCAACAGCAGCAAGAACGTAAGCGTTCATTCCATGACGTCATTGACGCACCCGTGCCAGATCAGATAGTAACGGCTCATCGGCAAATTTCTTCTTCCAGACTCTCGGTGTCAGTTCAATGATCTGCTGATCCGGATGCAGGCT
>JAMOMB010000238.1 GCA_027068795.1 Sedimenticola sp.
CTAGAAGCTTCTTTTTCATTTGGAATACTCCGCTAAATAAATTAGGTTTAAAAACATGTCTAAGCAAGAGCGATAATAGTTGCTTTTTTACAATAAAGCAACACTTATTTGTAAAAAAATCACATTACCGCTTTTGTTGCAAAAAAGTTACAAGTGTTGCGAATGCAGGGGGGAGATTTCTCCTCCCCGGGAGGAGGGGAGGAGGAAAATGGAGAACTGGGCTTAACGCTTGGAATACTGAGGCCGTTTGCGGGCCTTGTGCAGTCCTACCTTCTTGCGTTCCACCATGCGTGCGTCACGGGTCAGGTAGCCTGCCTGACGCAGGGTGGAGCGTTGCTCTTCATCATATTCCAGCAGTGCGCGGGCGATGCCATGGCGGATTGCGCCGGCCTGGCCTGTTGTTCCGCCGCCACTAACGCTGACATTGATGTTTACTTTATCCACCAGTTCCGTGGCTTCCAGAGGCTGACGCACGATCATGCGTGCGGTTTCACGGCCAAAGAATTCATCCAGGGGGCGACCGTTTACTGTAATACTGCCATTGCCGGGGCTTAGATAAACCCGGGCAGCGGAAGTCTTGCGTCGGCCGGTGCCGTAATTTTGTTGCTGTGCCATTTCGTCAGATCCGTATCAGCTGTTTCAGATATCGAGGGGTTTGGGCTGCTGGGCGCTGTGCGGGTGTTCAGCGCCGGCATAGACTTTGAGTTTCTTCAGCATGGAGCGCCCCAGGGGGTTGCGCGGCAACATGCCTTTGACTGCGTTTTGCAGTACACGCTCCGGCGCTTTTTCCAGCAGTTTGCCCAGGTTGATGGACTTCAGGTTGCCGATGTAGCCCGTGTGATGATGGTACATCTTGTCCTGCAGCTTGTTGCCGGTGACGCGCAGCTTCTCCGCGTTGATCACCACAACATAGTCGCCCGTATCCACATGCGGCGTATACACAGGCTTGTGCTTGCCTTTCAGCCGACGTGCAATTTCACTGGCCATACGGCCCAGGGTCTTGCCCTCTGCGTCCACTATATACCATTCCCGGCGTACTTCCGCCGGCTTAGCGCTTACCGTTGTCATTTGTCTCGTTCCCAAAATAGCGAAGTCTCGCCATACTCCACGAAAGGGCGCGAATAATACCCGACTTGAAAAATTGATACAAGTCTTTTGTGCGGGCGTGTTTTGGAGCAGGCAAAAAAATAGCGCGGCAAGGCGCCGCGCTAACAATAACCACCAAAGGAGGATGGTGTGTACATTGATTTTCCAGAAGGGGGAGGAGGGGAGGAAAATCAATATGTGAGAATTTTCTAATATTATCTTCTTCCTGTCAAGGGAAGATTTTCAGGCGTTCTACAATCTGCCCCAGTTGCAGGTGCCGTGCTATGATTTCGTCCAGATCTTCATCATCTACATAGGTGTACCAGGTTTCTTCGGGATAAATCACCAGCACCGGGCCCCGGGCGCATTGATCCAGGCAGCCTGCGGCATTGATGCGCACCTGGCCGCTTCCGTGAATCCCCAGCTCCTTGCAGCGCTTTTTCAGGTAAGTACGCGCCCTTGTGGCGCCAAAGCGGGCGCAGCAACAGGTGTCGCCTTCGCGTTCGTTGGTGCAAACAAATACATGATATTTGAAGTGAGACATGTTTTTTTCTTACGATCAACTCGGTGTATCGAGTATACCCCACGACAGGAACCATGCTTTCTGAAGCGGCCCGCTGCGTAAAATGCGGCCTTTGTCTGGCGGTTTGCCCCACCTATCGGCTCGGCGCCAGCGAGACCCGGTCTCCCCGGGGGCGCATCGCCCTGGTGCAGGCCTTGTCCCGGCGGCAGCTTGCGGTGGATGACTACTGTTATGAGGTGCTGGGCAGCTGCCTGATGTGCCGGCGCTGTGAAGCTGTGTGTCCATCTGAAGTGCCCGTGGGCCAGCTCATGGATGGCGGGCGGGAGTTGGTTCGCTCCCGGCAGGGCTGGAAGGAAAGGCTGCTGATTGCCATGCTTTCGCGCCGTTTCTGGGGGCGCTTGCTCGCCCGGACAGGGAGAGCGGTGCTTTCCGCAAGCGCTCCCAAGGGGAAGATGCTGGCCCAGGCCCGGTTTGAAGCTCCAGCGCTGGATGAGATGCATTGTCCTGGGGGAAGCGATGTCCTCGGGCGGGTGGGTTTGTTCACCGGCTGTACGGGAAGCCTGTTTGACGGCGCAGCCTTGGAGGGGGCAATAGCGTTGTTGTTGCAGGCGGGCTATGCGGTGCGGGTTCCCCGGAACCAGGTTTGCTGCGGCGCCCTGGATGCCCATGGGGGGAATGCGGCAAGAGCGGCCCGGCTGCTTTCCGCCAACCAGGCGGTGTTTGCTTCCGCGGGCGAGTTGGAGGCTGTGCTCAGTATTGCCAGCGGCTGTGGCGCGCACCTTGCCGGATATCCGGCGCTGGGGAAAAAACACAGGGATATCTGTACATTTCTGGCCCAGGAACAGGTGATTTCCCGGTTGCGTTTCCGTCCGCTGGAAAAACGCGCCCTGGTGCATCTTCCCTGTACCCTGGAGAATGTGCTGCATGGTGCGGAGGCCGTGTTGCGGTTGCTGCGGCGGATCCCCGGCCTGCAAATCGAGGAGGCGGGCAAAAGGGGGGACTGCTGTGGCGCCGGAGGCACGGCCTTCTTGCTGCGGCCGGCAATGGCGGACAGTTTGCGCCAGCCATTTGTACAGCGGCTTGGGGCGCTGGCGCCAGACTATGTCCTGAGCAGCAATGTTTCCTGCCGTTTGCACCTCCAGGCCGGGGCGGATGCGGGCGCCGCCAGTTACATGCATCCGGTGACCCTGCTGGCGCGGCAGCTGATCAGGAGTTAGAATTTGCGCCATGAAACAAAAACAGAACAGAAATTTTACGGTGGCAGATCGCCTGGTGATCAACGTGGATCAGGCCCTGCGCACCCTGTTTGGCCGCCCTCTGGTGACCGAGCGGCCGAATCCGGCCGAGAAATGCGCTGAATCCGAGCTGCCGGAAGCCCAGCGGGATCATGTGGCCCGCCTGATGCGCATCAATCATACGGGCGAGGTTTGCGCCCAGGCCCTGTACCAGGGGCAGGCCCTGACTGCGCGCCGGGAAGAGGTGCGGCGCAGCATGGAGCGTTCCGCCGCGGAGGAAAATGATCACCTGGACTGGTGCGAACAGCGGGTGGAGGAGCTGGGCGGCCGCCTGAGCATTCTCAATCCCTTCTGGTATGCAAGCTCGTTTGCCCTGGGCGCGGCGGCGGGACTGGCGGGGGACAAATGGAGCCTGGGTTTCGTGGCGGAGACGGAAAAGCAGGTGGAAGGCCACCTGGAAGATCATCTGGCCCAGGTGCCGGAATCGGACTGCCGCACCCGCGCCATTCTGGAGCAGATGAAAGAAGACGAAATCCGCCATGGCCAGACCGCCAAGGCGCACGGCGGGGCGGAACTGCCCGATCCGGTGAAGGCCGCCATGAAGCTCACCTCGAAGCTCATGACCACTTCGGTTTATCGCCTGTAGGAGACCCGTCCGCGGCGAGGATGCCGCCACCCCTACTTGTGGTACGGCTTGCTCAGTTCATGCACGGCCTCGATCATCGCCCCCGCATGTTCCGGATTGATGCCGGGATGAATGCCGTGTCCCAGGTTGAATACATGGCCGGTTCCGGCGCCATAGCTTTCCAGGATGTTCGCCACCGAACGGCGGATCACCTCGGGTGAGGCGTACAGGGTGCTGGGATCCATGTTCCCCTGCAGGGCGACCCGGCCGCCGACCCGGTTCCGCGCTTCGCCGATGTCCGTGGTCCAGTCCAGGCCCAGGGCGTCGCAGCCTGTGTCCGCCATGATCTCCAGCCATTGTCCGCCGCCCTTGGTGAACAACACCACGGGCACTTTGCGTCCCTCGGCCTCCCGGGTCAGTCCTTCCACGATGCGCTGCATATAGGCCAGGGAGAATGCCTTGTAGTCCGCGGGGGTCAAGGTGCCGCCCCAGGTGTCGAAGATCATCACCGCCTGGGCGCCGGCGGCGATCTGGGCGTTGAGATAGGAGGTCACGGATTGCGCCAGCTTGTCCAGCAGGGCGTGCATCAGATCCGGGCGGTCGAACATCATGCCCTTGGACAGGGCGAAATTCTTGGTGCTGCCGCCTTCCACCATGTAGGTGGCCAGGGTCCAGGGACTGCCGGAGAAGCCGATCAGCGGCACCCGGCCGTCCAGCTCCCGGCGGATGGTGCGCACGGCGTCCATCACGTAACGCAGTTCTTCCTCGGGGTCGGGCACGGGCAGGGCGTCGATGGCGGCCTTGTCCTGTACCGGGCGTTCGAAGCGCGGGCCCTCGCCTTCCTCGAAGTACAGGCCCAGGCCCATGGCGTCGGGAATGGTGAGAATGTCCGAGAACAGGATGGCGGCATCCAGGGGGAAGCGTTCCAGGGGCTGGATGGTGACCTCGCAGGCCAGCTCCGGGTTCTGGCACAGGCTGAGAAAATCACCGGCTTTTTCCCGGGTGGCCCGGTACTCGGGCAGATAACGCCCGGCCTGGCGCATCATCCACACGGGGGTCATATCTACGGGCTCGCGCAGCAGGGCGCGCAGCAGGCGGTCGTTCTTCAGTGTGCTCATGGGGTCTTCCCGGGGTCTGTCTCGATGGCGGATGATTTTACAGGGGATGGCAGGGAAATGCTCGTCCGAAGCGCTGTTATCGTTGTCCCTTGAGCCAGGTTTCAAAATTCTGCCGGTGGGAACTGAACAGTCCGGACTGATTCTGCCGGGCTTCTTCCCAGGCTTTTTCCAGGCG